>NZ_RZTI01000019.1:0-72883 GCF_003997275.1 Mesorhizobium sp. M6A.T.Ce.TU.002.03.1.1 | reverse complement strand
CGTTGGGGACGGGGAGGGTGGGGACTCGACCGGGTTTTCTCCTTAAGCGCGTCGCATTCATGCGACGCGCTTAACCTCTGTTTTATGCATGTCGTTATCCCAAAACCGCTGCGCACTTTGGGCGACATGCATTGGCGTCCTTAGCGGACGCTGGCGACCGCGTCGGAGCGGCCGTCGTTGATCGTTACCCAAGCGCCCGAATTCTGGCTCGATTGGCGCTTCAGGTAGGTGTAGTCGGTGTTGGTCCAGGACAGCACCCTGGTCTCCAGATTGTCGAGGATGAACTCTCCAAGGCTGGTGCGCACGGTCAGCACCGCATGGCCGTCTCCGTTCGGCTGGCGCGCAACCGTCATCAGCAGGTCGCCGGCCGGTATGCCGATGTTCATCAACGCGCGGCGCTTTTCCAGCGCATAGTCCTCGCAGTCGCCGAAGCCGCTGTTGGGATAGGACCAGACTTCTTCCTTGCCCCACAGTTCCATGTCGGTGCGCGGCGTGATCCTGGTGTTGACCGAATTGTTGATGCTCACGATTTTCGCCCACAGCTTGCGTGTCAGCTCGACCGGTGCCTGCTTAGGCGTGCGCTCATTGCATTCCTGCGGAATCTTCTGGCAGAACTCGTAATGGCCGACCGGCTGTGTGGTGCGGCTGCCAGTGTGCATGAAGGCTGGTCCCGCTGCGTACGCCGTTCCCCAGGCGGTAAGCTGCATCGCCATTGCCAAGAGCAACAGCTTGCCCCTCGTCTTCTTCATCGTCCAGTCTCCCCGTTTGAGGAGACAATGACACGATTGGATTTATTCGACGCAAAGGCTCGAAGTAGATATTAAGTAAAACGCCTGTAGAATAAACGTAAAATTTGAATCATTTCAGTATAAAATTGTTGAGGCATTTTCGCGGAGCTGCATCGGCACGGCGCGACGCCTTGGCGCGGCATCGGTTGGCAAGTCGCGTCGGCCGGTGCGGAACAACGAAAAAACCGGCCGAATGGGCCGGTCTGATTGCGATAATATGTTGTTGTTTGTCAGGTGCCGGATGCGTTGAATTCGGAATCGAGCGTTTCGGGCCGCTGGACGACGGCGAACTCGATGGCGACGCCGTCCTCGAAATGGCGCACGACCTGGCCGCGCATCGTGCCCAGCATGACCTGGATGCCGATTGCCGGCTTGACGTTGATCTCGACCGCGGCGCCCGAAAGCGACAGGTCGATGATGCGGCACTGGTACTGGCGCCCGTCGGCGAGCTGAAGCACGCTGGTCGGATTGCGCGGCGCCACGCGTTCGTGACGGCGGTCTTCCGGCAGATCGAGCTCATGCTTGTTGGCAAGCCAGGTCAATTGCGCGGCAAGCTTGTCCTTCTTGCGTTCCGACGCGATGACCGTCATCGCGAAACCATCCTGCAAGATACGAGTGACGACGCCTTCGATGCGGCCGATGTGATCGATATAGGCGATGACCTTCTCGCCCGGCATGCCGATGCGCTCCGTGCGAAGCGCAACATTGCCCGGCGACATGTCGACCACCTGGCACGGATGTTCGGTGCGATCCTCCAGCATGAAGCGCCCATAGATCTTCACGCGGACGCGCTGAAAGTTACGCCTTTCAGCTTGGGACGGCGCGGTGTCGACCGCCGCTGACCTCATGACTGCCTACACCCCGTCTGGCATTCCGCGCGTTGATGCGAGGAACTTCAGCGGAAAACTACAGCAAAGCAGGTTAACAAAGGGGAAAGCCTGGCACCGTTACTTTAGCGTTCGCGATTATTCCTCGCGCCCGCCGTCGAACACGACCAGATGGCGGATGCGGCGCGCCTGGCCGAGCGCCGAAATCGTCTGGGGCGGATCGAGATCCAACGGGACAAGCGAGGGGACGTCGATGGCCGGCCGGTTCTTGGGGAATATCGGTTCCTTCTCCGGATCGACGATGCGGATCGAATCGATCAAGGCGTCGGTGATCGGATCCGCGCCCAGCCAGAAGGGTTTTTCAGCGGCGCTTATCACACCGAGGCAGCGCGGGTTTTCGACGCCGCCGTCGAGCGGCAGAGCGAGCAGCTCGAACTTGTTGGAACGGTCGCCGCGGCTGAAACCTTCATAAGTGATGAGCACCACGGATTTCTGGTCGAAGACCCCATGGATCAGTTTTGAGACAAGCCGCTGGTCCTTCCCCCGCCACAGCGACGGGAAGGAAAACCCCTTGAGCTCACGGCCATAGACCGCGCAAAGTCTTGTGCCGGCGAGCCGGAACACCGCCTCGCCGCGTGTATCCTTTTCCAGGATGAATGTGTCGGCCAGCAGCGACTTGATGTCGGCTGGCTCGACTTCCGAACGCTTCGGGGCAGGGCGCCCGTCACGCAACCGGTTCCAATAATGGAACAGCGTGATCGATCCGTTCTGGTTCATGCTATGCTGCTCCGCGCAATCTGTCGTCTGATGTCCCATCGGTGAACAGAAGGGCGCCCTCCGAGGACCTACATGCGTTGCGGAGCAGGATGCGTGCCAGCATCGTTAACACTTGTTCACGGGTCGGGGTCGTTAAGGTTAACAAGTGGTTTACGTTGCGCCCCACCCAAGCCCGTGGCACGCTAAAACCACTCCAGAAGCGGTCGTTTCGCAGCGATCGGCAGCACTTCAGTCAAGAGTTTTGGGGAGCGTGGGGGCTCGACCAGCCGTTCAAGGGCAACCTTGGACGGCTTCTTTTTGATTCGCGCCCAAGCGATTCGCGGCGATTCGCCCTTTGTGAATCGGGTGACCGTGATCTACATGCTCGCGAAGGCGAGCGACTGAGTGCAAGGCATATGAGCGAACCAGCAAGCCCATCGGAAATCGAACAGGGCGAGGGCAGACCTATCGGCCGCGAGCCGGTATTCAACATGCCACCCGTTGTGCTGGCGGTGATCGGCATCTGCGTCGCCGTTCACCTGATCCGGTTCTATTGGCTCACCGACGACCAGGATTTCTCGCTGCTGATCCGGACTGCCTTCATCCCGATCCGCTATTCCGGTCGCTTCGACCTCGATTTCTACGCGTTTTCGAGCCCCTTCACCTATGCCTTCCTGCATGGCGGCTTCGCTCATCTAGCCATCAACATGGTGTGGCTGGCGGCTTTCGGCTCGCCACTGGCGAATCGATTCGGCGCGCTTCGTTTCAGTCTGTTCTTCGCGGCGACGGGGCTGGCGGCGGTGGTGCTGTTCTGGGCCGTGCATCCGCTCGGCCAGGCGCCGCTGGTCGGCGCATCGGGAGCGATTTCCGGCATGATGGGGGCCGCCGCCCGCTTTGGCTTCCGCATCGACCGCTCGTCCGGCAAAGCCGCCTTCGCCGGCGCGCCGCTGCCGATGGCGGCGGTGTTCCGCTCGCGCGGCGTTATGACTTTTCTCGCCATCTGGATGTTGATCAATCTCGTCACCGGCCTCGTTGCCTTCGCGCCCGGCATCGACAGCCAGATCGCCTGGGAGGCCCATATTGGCGGTTTTGTCGCCGGCTTCTTCGGCCTGCGCGTTTTCGATCGGCGGCAGCAGGCGGATGAGTCCATGGCCTGAAGCATGTCGCCCAAAAGCATGCCCTCGGTCTTGAACCGAGGGTGCGCAGCGGTTTTGGGACAACGACATGCGATGCGCATTAAGACGCCGCACTTGAAATGCAATCGATCGCGGCGCACGATGTTCACTACAGCGCCGCGCGTCCTCTTGGACGCGCAAAGGACGCTGTAGAAACTTTGATTTGGCGCATGATCTTTTCCGAAAATCGAGGCCGATTTTCGGGGTCATGTGCAGGAGGAAAGCCGGTCAGGGCAGGAACCGGCAAGTAAAACAGAGGAGGACGCCATGACTGTTAAGGCAATTCTCGAGCAGAAAGGCCATGACGTGTTGACGCTCGGGCCGAACGAAAAGCTGAGCGAGGCCATTCGCATCCTGGCCGAGCACAGGATCGGTGCGCTGGTCATCACCAATGGCGATCACAAGATCGTCGGCATTCTTTCCGAGCGCGACGTCGTGCGGGTCCTCGCCAGGGAAGGAGCCGCCGCACTGGACATCGCGGTGCGTTCGGCGATGACGCCCAAGGTGAAGATTTGCAATGAGAACCACACCGTCAACGAGGTCATGGAGATCATGACCAGTGGCCGTTTCCGCCATCTGCCGGTGGAAAAGGACGGCCTGCTCGACGGCATCGTGTCCATAGGCGACGTGGTCAAGCGGCGCATCGAGGATGTCGAGCGCGAGGCAGCCGAGATCAGGGCCTACATCGCGACGGCCTGAATGCGGCGAGAGCGACGGCGGCGGCGAGACTCGGTGCGAAAGCGCCAGCTTCGGCTTTGCGCTTGTCTCTTTTCGTGGTTTGCACTAGCGAATGACTTTCACGTCCGGCGTGGCGGAATTCACGTTCAGATGTGAATCCGCCACCGAAAGTTCGCAGGCCACTATGACCCTCATCGACACCCGCACGCCAGAAGCCAAACGCTTGATATCAGGCGCCACCGGCGACTGGGAAATCATCATCGGCCTCGAGGTCCACGCGCAGGTGACTTCGCAGGCTAAGCTGTTCTCCGGCGCTTCGACGGCTTTCGGCGCGCCGCCGAACGCCAATGTCAGCCTCGTCGATGCGGCGATGCCGGGCATGCTGCCGGTCATCAACGAGGAATGCGTCAAACAGGCGATCCGCACCGGCCTCGGGCTGAAGGCCGAGATCAACCACAAATCGGTCTTCGACCGGAAAAACTATTTTTATCCCGACCTGCCGCAGGGCTACCAGATCTCGCAGTTCAAACAGCCGATCGTTGGCGAGGGCAAGGTGATCGTTTCGGTCGGTCCGGACCGGCAGGGCGAGTTCGAGGACATCGAGGTCGGCATCGAGCGCCTGCACCTGGAGCAGGATGCCGGCAAGTCGATGCACGACCAGCATGCGACCATGTCCTACGTCGATCTCAACCGCTCCGGCGTGGCGCTGATGGAGATCGTCTCCAAGCCCGATATGCGCTCCGCCGACGAGGCCAAGGCCTATGTGACCAAGCTGCGTACCATCGTGCGTTATCTCGGCACTTGCGACGGCAATATGGACGAAGGCTCGCTGCGCGCCGACGTCAACGTCTCGGTGCGCCGGCCCGGCGGCGAATTCGGCACGCGCTGCGAGATCAAGAACGTCAACTCGATCCGCTTCATCGGCCAGGCTATCGACTACGAGGCGCGCCGCCAGATCGCCATTCTGGAGGACGGCGGCAAGATCGACCAGGAAACGCGGCTGTTCGACCCCAACAAGGGCGAGACGCGCTCGATGCGTTCCAAGGAAGAAGCGCATGACTACCGCTATTTCCCGGATCCCGACCTTCTGCCGCTGGAATTCGACCAAGCCTATGTCGATGCGCTGGCAAAGGATCTGCCTGAACTGCCCGACGCCAAGAAGGCACGGCTGATCTCCTCGCTTGGCCTGTCGACCTACGACGCCTCGATCTTGGTATCGGAAAAGGCGGTTGCCGACTATTTCGAGAAGGTGGCCGCTGGTCGCGATGGCAAGCTTGCCGCCAACTGGGTCATCAACGATTTGCTGGGTGCGTTGAACAAGGCCGGCAAGGGTATTGAAAATGCTCCGGTTTCGCCTGATCAGCTCGGCGCGGTCATCGACCTGATCAAAGAGGGCACTATCTCCGGCAAGATCGCCAAGGATCTGTTCGAGGTCGTCTGGAGCGAGGGCGGCGATCCGCGCCAACTGGTCGAAAGCCGCGGCATGAAGCAGGTCACCGACACCGGCGCCATCGAAAAGGCGGTCGACGAGGTGATATCAGCCAATCCCGACAAGGTCGAGCAGGCGCGCGCCAAGCCGACCATGGCCGGCTGGTTCGTCGGCCAGGTGATGAAGGCGACAGGCGGCAAGGCCAACCCCCAAGCGGTCAACGACCTCGTCAAGGCCAAGCTCGGGATCGAATAGGATGATGTTCGTTCGCACCGCCGGCGAGCGCGATCTTGCCGCGGTCCGCGCGTTGCTGGTCGAAACGTGGCACGCCACCTACGACAACATCTATGGTGCTGCCAAAGTCACCGAGATCACAGACGAATGGCATTCGATCGCCTCGCTCAAGGCGCGGCTGACACGGCCGAACTCCGAATTCCTGGTCGCGGACGACGGCAAGCGCATCGGCGGCATGGCTTTCGCGGCAACCACCAAGGATGCGAAGATCGTCATGCTGAACCAGCTCTACGTGCATCCGGCCTGCCAGCGGCAAGGGATCGGCCAGGCGCTGCTGGAGGAGGTCGAGGCCAGCTTTCCGGAGGCGCGGACGCTGCGTGCCGAAGTGGAAGAGGCAAACGCTCCGGCCGTCGCCTTCTACCGCTCGCAAGGGTTTTTGCCCGCCGGCAACACCACCGACTGCGGCGGTGGCTCAGGGCTGCCGGCGCTGATTTTCGAGAAGACGATCGGCTAGACTTGTCTGCCGGACACGTCGCAGTCGGTTGCGTTTCATGGGCAGCGCCGGTCGATTGCGCGCAGCCACGCCGTCAGTGTTGGCCCTTGAGGACGACAAGATAGCCTCGTTCGACGCGAACGCGGAAAGCGATTTGCTCCGATGTCCCAGGGTCCTTGGATTTGTCGATGACATAGCCGCCAGGATGGGAACGAAGCCATTCCTCGGGATTGTCGGTGCTTTCGAACGGCTTCTGCAATCGGGCAAGGAAGCCGACCTCGTCCTGGTAGTCGAAGGCGACAGCCCAATCCGCATTCTTTCGCTCGTCGATAAAGTTGGCCAGCGGCATGAGATCGTCACGTTTGAAAACGGTCGCTGATGCTACGGCATGGCCGATGCCGAAAATGGCAAGCAGGATGAAGGCCGAGTTTCTGAGCCTCGCTAGTGGGATCTCCGCCATGAAATACCCGAACAGGATGGTCGCAAATGGCAGGATCGGCACCACATAGTGAGGCTGCTTGCCGGATATCGCGCTGAAGACCAGTAAAACCGCGACGAACGAGAACGACAGCAGGCGCAGCGCGCGCAGGTCTGGCGATCTCGTGTCGATTAGGCCACGTATCCGGGCGCCCAGCCTCAGCCGCCATATTTCGGGTATGAAGATCCACGGTATGAGCATGATCGGCATCAGCACGACGTAGAAATAGAACGGCCGGTGATGGGAGTTGTGCAGATTGCCGGTGACACGCCCTGCCGACTGGTTCCAGACAAGGTCGTAGACGAAGTTGCCTTTAGTCAGGATGGTCGCCGGCACTAGCCACATCGCCACCGGGATCAATGCGGCGAGAATTGCCAGGCCTACCCCAGCGAAGAATTTCGGCGTCGCCAGTCCGGCCTGCCGATCGCGCCAGAATGGATGGAGCAGGATGGGGGCGCCGACATGGATGAGCACCACCGGACCTTTCGTCAAGACACCCAGCCCGATGAATAATCCCGCCAGCACGGCGTGCCAGCGGTTGCCGCTCCTGGCAAAGGCAAGCAACGACAAAAGCGCGGCAAGCACGAAGACCGTCAGCAGCATGTCGAACAGGATCAGGGTCGAATAAATGACGAAGACGATGCTTCCCGCGACCAGCCAGGGGACACGGCCTGCGATGTCGTCGCGTCCGGGAAAGAGGGTTTTTGCCAGACGAGTCGTCAGCCAGATGACGAGCGACGAGGCAACGAAGATAACGAGCATCGCGGCAACCCGGCTTACGCCAAAAATGTCCCAGACCAGATCGATAAGCCAGAACAGCAGCGGCGGCTTTTGCAGATAGGGCGCGAAATTCATCGTCGGAACGAAGATCTTTCCGCTCAGATACATCTCCCAGGTGACGCTGAGATATCGCGTTTCATCGACAGGCAGCAGCGGCCGGAAGGCGACCGCGATGCAGATCAATGCAAGCGCGAACAGATAGGGGAGCAGCCGCTCGACAAATGCTGGTATCAAGATTGAGGATCCGCGCCAGAAATCGTTCTCTTTCCAGCCGAGCATGATGCAGCGCTCCTGGAGCGCGCAGGACCGCACCATGATTTTGGCCGAATTGTAACGGAGCCGGCCTGATGCTGCGGATTTTGGGAATCAGCCATGCATCTTTGTCCCAGAAAAGCGTGGCAACGGTGTCACACCCGATCTTCCGCCGTGGCATCTGTTGCGGCTCAAGTCCCCCACATCGCCGGGCCGAACCGTGTGTCGGACAGGCGCGCTTGAAGCGGGCCACTGTTTTGCAATTCTTGCCTGAATACTTTCTCAGCTGTCGTCCGCAAAACACGCCCGGTAAGAATTCAGCAGTGGCTAACGCTGAGGCAAAAAAGGCATGGTGCGATGCACAAAAATATTGCAATGCACTGCAGATGCCGTAACGTCAGGTTCCTAAATGAACGAGACGGCTTTTTCTAAAAGGCCGCCCACTGCAAAGGATGGAAACTATGACCAAGACCGCCGACAAAACTGCTGAAATCATCGAGAACGCAGAAGTCCCGACCGAGGTAACCGATCAGTTCCGCGCTGTCGCCGAAAAGGGCGTCGAGCAGTCGAAAGAAGCCTTATCGAAATTGGCGACCGGCGCCGAGGCGACCCAGAAGGCTCTCGAGTCATCCATCGAAACAGCCAAGACCGCTAGCAATGAGCTATCGCTGAAGACGATCGCCGCGCTGCGCGCAAATGCTGAGGCCAGCTTTTCTCACCTCGAAGCCCTGGTTGCCGTGAAATCGCCCTCCGAGTTCATCGAACTGCAGACTGCCTTCTTGCGCAAGCAGGTGGAAAAGACCGTCGAGCAGGGCAAGGAGTTTCAGGCGGCGGCTACGAAAGCCGCCGAAGACGTATCCAAGCCGATCAAAGATGTCTACGAGAAGGCGTTGAAGGATCTCAAGGTCGCCTGATTGGCCTAGGCGGAGGGAGCTTCCACATTATCGATCAGCCTGGTCTTGCCCAACCAGGCGGCCGCGAGCAGGCGTCCGGCACGGTCTCGTCGCCACGGGGCGAGCGTCAGGCTCTCGCGCGCCGCGACATAGTCGACTTTGTCGAAGCCAGCCTTGACGAGCGCGCGGCTGGCCTCGGCGGTCGCGCTGCCTTCGTCACTGCCGGCCGCAAGTGCCACTGCTGCCCGGCGCAAAATGACGTTGAGCTGGCGCGCCACCTCGATCTCGGCCTTGCCCAGATAAGCGTTGCGTGACGACATGGCGAGGCCATGCGCGTCGCGTACCGTTGGCGCGCCGATGATGTCCACCGGCAGATCGAGGTCACGGCAGAGCTGCCTGACGACGCAAAGCTGCTGGTAGTCCTTTTCGCCAAAGACGGCACAGTCGGGCAACGCCTGCAGGAAGAGCTTTGCCACGACCGTGGCGACGCCGTCGAAGAAGGTCGGCCGGAAATCCGATTCCAGCCCGGCGGCCGGCCCACCGACCGAGATCCTCGTGGCGAAGCCGGCCGGATACATCTCCGTAACATCAGGGGTGAAGACGAGTTGTGCGCCGGCCTCGGCCAGCCGGTCGAGATCGCGGGCGAGCTGGCGCGGATATTTGTCGAGGTCTTCGCTCGGCGCGAACTGCGTCGGGTTGACGAAGATCGAGACAACGCAGCGATCGGCCTTTTCGAGCGCGATCTCCACCAGCGAGATATGGCCGTCATGCAGCGCTCCCATGGTCGGCACCATGGCAACGCTGAGGCCATCGCGGCGCCAGTCGCGGATCTGCGCGCGAAGGGCGGCGACGCTGTCGACAACGAGAGGCGTGCTCATGCTTTGTTCTTGTCGGCTGCGGCGGAAAAGACGTGGTCTGGGCCCGGAAAAGTTCGGCTTCGCACCTCCGCTGCATAGCTGGACGCCGCATGCGATATGACGCTGCGCAGGTCGGCATATTGCTTGACGAATTTCGGCACGCGATCGACGGTCAGGCCGACCATGTCGTCGATGACCAGGATCTGGCCGTCGCAGTCGCCGCTGGCGCCGATGCCGATGGTTGGAATGGAAATGTGCCGGGTGATGTCGGCAGCGACGGTCTCGACGGTGCCTTCGATGACCACCGAAAACGCGCCGGCCTTTTCGACCGCGTCCGCGTCGCGATAAAGGGCGGCCACATTCTCCTCGGTCCGGCCCTTGATCCTGTAGCCGCCGTCGCTTTCCACCGATTGCGGCTGCAAGCCGATATGTCCCATGACCGGAATGCCGGCAGCGACGATCGCCGCAATCTGCCGGGCAACTGTGACGCCGCCCTCCAGCTTGACCGCCTGGCAACTGGTTTCGCCAACGACCCGCCGAGCCGAGGCGATTGCCTGCGCCGGCGTTGCCTCATAGCTGCCGGCCGGCATGTCGACCACCACGCAGGCCCTGGCTGAACCCCGCATCACCGCTTGTCCATGGGCGATCATCATCTCAAGCGAGGCGCCCAGCGTGGTCTTGTGGCCATGCAGGACCATGGCGACGCTGTCGCCCACCAGAAGGAGGTCGACATGATCGTCGAGCAGGCGCGCGACGGGATAGGTATAGGCGGTGAGGCAGACGATCGGCACGCCGCCCTTGCGCAGGCGAATGGAGCTGGCACTGATCCGCAGCTCGGGGTCGGATGCGTACGGAGCCAAGCTTCATCTCCCTCAAGACCGGTCAACCATGTACCCGCACGGGGCGCGCAGAGCTTTAGGGAGACGAAACAAACTTGGCAAGCATGCGTCCGGCAGGCGCGAAATCGCTATAAGCGTCGTTCTCGATGAGATGCGCAACGAATTGCCCGGTTGGTTGCGAACCTTCGGCTTCTTCGGCGGGTTCACGCGACAAACCTTCATCTAAAATTTAGGGGCGTCCACCATCACCCACGGCGCAATGAAGAAGCCTCTTACGTGGTAATGGTTGTACATGCCTTCGATACCGCTCCCGTTCGTCATTTCGCTTGTTCTGCTCCTTATCCTCGTGCGGATGATCCGGCAGGGACAAGGAAAGCTCGGGCTGTTTCCGCTGCTCGTGGCCGCCTTCGCAATTCAGGCGACTGTGTCAGGATTGAACTGGAACGTCGGTTGGTATCCGGCACGCTTCGTCCAGCCAATCCTCGCCGCTGTCCTGCCCGCGCTTTCCTTCGCCGCCTTCGATCAGCTTCGTCGCAAGAACCTGGCGAAACCCTCAGACCTGTGGCCGCATTTAATGCCGGCGTGCCTCGTCGCGGTTCTCGTCGCCTTCTGGCGTGCACCAATCGACATTGTTCTTTTCGCGATCGATCTCGGATACGGTCTCGCGCTCTTGCGAGTGGCGCGGCAAGGCCCGAGTGCGCTTGCGGCTGTGCGTCTCAGTGACGAGTGGACCGCGCACAAGGCGCTCATCGCGGTCGCGCTTCTTCTCGTTATCACCGCCTTTGTCGATGCAACGGTATCGCTTGATCTCCTTTTTGGTGATGGGCGGCAGGCCCAAATTCTCCTGACCGCTGCGAGCGTTCTGTGGCTGGCGGTCGCCGGTTACGCCGCAACGGTCGCGGACGACACTCGCCCTGACGCGGAACTCAAAGCCACAGAGGAGGGTCTCGCATTCGCCACCTTCGAGCCACAGCCTTCACGCTCTTACGCTTCGCCGGTCAGCGAGGATATTTCCGTGGCGGACGAGGTCGTTATACGCCGGATTGATGCATTGATGGCTGAGCAGCATCTTTATCGCGATCCGGACCTGACGCTGGACCGTGTGGCACGGCGCGCCGGAATACCTGCGCGACAGATTTCCGGGGCGATTAACCGGGTTCATGGCCGCAACGTTTCCCAAGTCGTAAATGAATACCGGGTCAGCGATGCGCAGCGACGGCTGGTCTCGACACGCGATCCGGTGACAGTCGTCATGCTGGAATCGGGTTTTGGCACGAAGTCGAACTTTAACCGCGAGTTCCTGCGCGTCACGGGCATGACACCCAGCGCCTATCGCCGGGTCGGTGGCGAAACGTCTGCGGCGCCCGAAACGCAAAACGGGGCACCTGCCGCCTCGTAATCTTGCACATAGGGGCTGAATTCATCGCGCGAAACGACCTTGATCACGATCTCGGACGTCCAAGATCGCGTTCGAGGGCGAGCCAGCCTGAATTCCGGTCAATCTTGGGGCCTGAACGCTGAAGCTCATTCTTATCGGCAACTATCCGAACTCCGGTACGAGAATTGACAGCGTGACGATGATGACGAGCGCAAGAGGAAAACAATGAAGTTCTTGATGAATGTCTTGGCTATGCTTTGGACCGTCGCGTCTTCGACGTTGGTGGTGCAACAGCCAGCCGTCGCCAGCGACAATGTCGGTGTGCGTCAGATTGCGGCTCTCTCCAAAGAGCGCGGGGTCGATCTCGACGTGACCGTTTGGTACCCGGCATCTTCGGATGGCAAACCGATTATGCTTGGGGAGAGCATGTTTTTTGTGGGAACGCCTGCCATGCTCGATGCCCCAATCTCGGATGGAAAATTTCCTGTCATATTGCTATCCCATGGCGCTGGCCTGGCAGGAAACGCGCAAGCCTTGAGCTGGATTGCGATGCCATTGGCGAAGCAGGGGTTCGTTGTGGCGGCCCCTACCCATCCCGGAAATACAGGCGCAAACCGATCCCCGGTGGAAACGATGAAGCTTTGGCTGAGACCTGCGGATATCACCGAGACCTTGAATGCGATGGACAAAGCCCCTTTTTTCGAAGAGCACCTCGAACATGACAAGGTAGGTACGCTCGGGCTTTCCATGGGCGGAAGCACAGCTTTGGCGATAGCTGGTGCCCGCATCGATGCAAAACGCTTGGCGGGCTATTGCGATACGGACGCGCTCAACCCTTCTCTTTGTGGATGGGTCAGGCAAAGCGGCGTTGATCTTCACGCCATGGATTTGACATCGGCCGGCCGCAACAATGAAGATACGCGTATCAGATTTGCAATGGCGATTGATCCTGCACCCGTTGATGTCTTCGAATTCAACAGCTTTTCGCAGATCTCAATTCCTGTCGAACTCATAAATCTAGGTCAACCAGCGAAAATCCCTCTGACCGCGCAGGCCGCTAAAGTTGCAAAAGCCATCCCAAATGCCACTTATTCCACAATCGGAGATGCGAGCCATTACAGCATGTTTGCCGAATGCAAACCTGGTGCGCCTGAGCTCGCCGAAGCTGAAAAGGTTGGTGATCCGATTTGCATGGATGGCGGAGGCCGCACACGGCGCGAAATCCATACGGAACTGATCAGTATGGTCACCACTGCCTTCAGTCGAGCATTGATGGCAAACCCTTAAACATCGACTGTCCCGTATGCGTCCGCATCGGTAACGGACGTCGGTCTTCTGACAACCATTTGTACGGCACCTCAGGCAAAAGTCTTGCCTTCGCGATGACCTGACGCCATAAGCAGGCAACGGGCGCCCGCCACGAGGATTTGGATGAAAACTTTCCTTCTGCAGTTTTTCACCTGGTGGAACAGCCAGACGCTGGGAACGCGCTTCCACACCTGGCGCCACGGCAAGAAGGTCGGGCAGGACGAGGCTGGCAACATCTACTACGAGGGTGGCGTCGATTCGGAAGGCCGTACCCGCCGCTGGGTCATCTATCGCGACTATTCGGAAGCCTCGATGATTCCGCCCGGCTGGCATGGCTGGATGCATCACCGCGTCGATGTCGCGCCGCCGAGCGAAAACTATAAGCCACGCGACTGGCAGAAGCCGCATCAGCCGAACCTTACCGGAAGCGGCGCCGCCTATCGCCCCAAGGGCTCGGTGCTCACCAATCAGCACCGCCCGCAGGTGACAGGCGATTACGACGCCTGGACGCCGGGTTCGTAACCGCTCGTCAAGGTGAAGATCGGTCCCTTATCGCCACAATTGGCGTTTAGCTGCTTGCTGATCTGACAGCAGCGACTAGCCTTGGGCGCGACAGAATCACCCCGGGCGCAAACCACCGGACCCCTTGCATGAGCATTTTCAGCCGAATCTCGATAGGCGGACTGACGGTGGCCGCCGCCGGTTTTGCCGCTTTTAGCATGGCCGCCGCGCAGACGTTGGAGGTGCCAGCGGATCCGGGGGCGCCGACGGAATTTGAGGCGCCAGTGGACCCGGGGGCGCCGACGGAATTTGAGGCGCCAGTGGACCCGGATGCGCCGATGGAACCGGATGCGACAGTGGAACCGGATGCGACAGTGGCGCCGGCGGCACCGGCGGCACCACAACGCATCACCAATCCCGTCGCCGAATTCGCCGGCATCGACAAGATCACCGGCCGCATCATCACCTTCGATGTCTATATCGACGAGACGGTGCAGTTCGGTGCTTTGCAGGTGACGCCGCGCATCTGCTATTCGCGGCCGCAAACCGAAGAGCCGAAGACCGATTCCTTCGTCGAGGTCGACGAGATCACGCTGGATCGCAAGATCCGCCGCATCTTCACCGGCTGGATGTTTGCCGAAAGTCCCGGCCTCAATGCCGTCGAGCACGCCGTCTACGACGTCTGGCTGAAGGGCTGCAAGCAGAAGTCGGATGTGCCGGCACCCGACGCGGCCAAGACCAACTAGAGCGCTGCGTCCTTTCGGAACTGCCCTGCCAGCCGCGCGTTAGGGCATGTGCGGAGGACGTTCCGATGATGGCCAACAAAGGCGAGCTTCTCGAGCTCGAAAAAGGGTTCTGGACCGGCGACGCAGCCTATTTCAAAGCCAATGCCGACACCAAATGCCTGGTGGCGTTCCCACAGATGGCGCAAACGATGAGCAACGCCGATCTGGCCGAAACCGCGACAGACCCGAACCGCTGGCGCGATCTCGACATTGACCTCAAGGGCATCATCGAGCCGGGCAGCGACATCGTCATGCTGACCTATGAGGCCCACGCCACTCGCGAGAATGGCGAGCCTTATGCGGCGCTGGTCAGCACCGGCTATGTCCATCGCGTCAATGGCTGGAAGATGATGTTCCACGCACAGACGCCGTTGGAAGTCCCGGCGAAAGGCTGATTGGACGGGTCGTCAGGGAAAGTCGGATCGTCAGGGAAAGAAGACCGCTTCGCCCTTCAGCGCGTCAGCCAGCATCTTTTCGTATCTGCCCCTTGGCACGTCGACCGCGCCGAAGCGTTTGAGGTGCTCGGTGGTGAACTGCGTGTCGAGCAGCGCAAAGTGCCGTTGCTTCAGGCGCTCGACCAGGCGCACCAGGCAGACCTTCGACGCGTCCGTTTCCCTGGCGAACATGCTTTCGCCGAAGAACACCCGGCCGAGCGAGACGCCGTAAAGGCCGCCGACCAGCCGACCCTCGCGCCAGGCTTCGACCGAATGGCAATGGCCCATCCGATGAAGTTCGACATAGGCCTCACGGATCGGCGCATTGATCCAGGTCGACCGGCGTTCCTCGCGCCTTTCGGCGCAGCCATCGATGGTCGCTTCGAAGTCGAAATCGAAACGGATGTCGAACAGGTTTTTCCGGATCGCTTTCCTCAGGCTTTTGGGCGCGTGAAAACCATCGAGCGGGATGATGCCGCGCGTCTCCGGCCGTACCCAGAACACTTCGGGATCTGTGGCGCTTTCGGCCATCGGGAAGACGCCCGAGGCGTAGGCCTTGAGCAACAGGTCGGTCGGTATGCGATAGCCTGGCGCGTAGGGACGGGTCATCGCATCATTATATTCTATAAGTTCATGACCTAATCCTCTTTGGCCAGATATTTTTCCAGCCAATGGATGTCATACTCGCCATTGGCGATATCGGCATTGCCGACGAGATCACGAAACAGCGGCAGCGTCGTCTTGATGCCGTCGACGACGAATTCGTCGAGCGCCCGCCGCAGCCGCATCATGCATTCGACACGGTTGCGGCCGTGCACGATCAGCTTGCCGATCAGGCTGTCGTAATAGGGCGGGATCTTGTAGCCGGAATAGACGCCGGAATCGACGCGAATGCCGAGACCGCCCGGCGTGTGGAAATGCGTGATCGTGCCGGGCGAAGGAGTGAAGGTGCGCGGATCCTCGGCATTGATGCGGCATTCGATGGCATGGCCGTTGAACTTGATGTCCTCCTGCCTCACCGAAAGCCCGCCGCCCGAGGCGACACGGATCTGCTCGTGCACGAGGTCGATGCCGGTGATCGCTTCCGTTACCGGATGCTCGACCTGCAGGCGCGTGTTCATCTCGATGAAGTAGAATTCGCCGTTCTCGTAGAGGAATTCGATGGTGCCGGCGCCGGAGTAGCCGAGATCGGCGATAGCCTTGGCGCAGACGCCGCCGATATGAGCGCGCTCCTCGGCATTGAGCGCCGGCGAGGGTGCCTCTTCCCAGACCTTCTGGTGGCGCCGCTGCAGCGAGCAGTCGCGTTCGCCGAAATGCACGCCGCGGCCAGCACCGTCGCCGAACACCTGCACCTCGATGTGGCGCGGCTTCTCGAGATATTTCTCGATGTAGACGGCGTCGTCGCCGAAGGCGGCACCGGCTTCCGAGCGCGCCGTCTGCAGCGCGACCACAAGATCGGCTTCGCTGCGCGCCACCTTCATGCCGCGTCCGCCGCCGCCGGCCGACGCCTTGATGATCACGGGATAGCCGATCTCGGCGGCGATGCGTCTGGCTTCCTTTTCCTCGGTGACCGCGCCGTCGGAGCCGGGCACCACCGGGATGCCAAGACGCTTTGCGGTGCGCTTGGCTTCGATCTTGTCGCCCATGATGCGGATGTGGTCGCCGGACGGGCCGATGAAGGTGATGTTGTGCGCGGCGAGGATATCGGCGAATTTTGCATTCTCCGACAGGAAGCCGTAGCCCGGATGCACGGCGTCGGCGCCGGTGATCTCGCAGGCCGCCACGATCTGGTGGATGTTGAGATAGCTGTCGCGCGACGGCGGCGGGCCGATGCAGACGCTCTCGTCGGCGAGCCGCACATGCATGGCATCGGCGTCGGCGGTCGAATGCACCACCACCGTCTGGATGCCGAGCTCCTTGCAGGCGCGCAGCACCCTCAGAGCGATTTCGCCGCGATTGGCGATGAGGATTTTCTGGAACATTTTTCGGCTGTTCCCGGCTCTACTCGATCACGACGAGCGGCATGCCATATTCGACCGGCTGCGCGTCCTCGAACAGGATCGCCGTCACTGTGCCGGCACGGGGTGAGGGGATCTGGTTCATCGTCTTCATCGCCTCGATGATCAGCAGCGTCTGGCCTTCCTTGACCTGCTGGCCGACCTCGATGAACGCCTTGGCGTCGGGCGACGGCGCCAGATAGGCGGTGCCGACCATCGGCGAGGCGACCGCGTTCTTGGAAATCTCGGCCGCTGCCGCGGCGGTTGCGGCCGCCGGCTGCGCTGCCGGCGGCGCATAGGCGGGCTGCGGTGCGGCGACCGCATGGACGGCCGGCGCCTGTCGCGACACGCGGACCTTCAAGTCGCCCAGCTCGACCTCGATCTCGGTGAGGTTGGTGTCGTTCAGTATGCCCGCCAGGTCGCGGATAAGCTGCTGGTCAACACCGTTCTTCTTTATCGACATTTTCGAGCCTTCTGTTTGTTGGCCGGTCATAGGCGTGCGGCCAGCGCCTGCAGCGCCAGCGTGTAGCCGAGCGGCCCGAACCCGCAGATCATGCCGACGGCGACCGGCGAGACCATGGAGACGTGGCGAAATGATTCCCGCGCATGGATGTTGGAAAGATGAACTTCGGCGACGGGCAATGGCACGACGGAGCGGATGGCGTCGTGAATGGCGATCGAGGTGTGGCTGTAGGCGCCCGGATTGATGACGATGCCGACAGCCTTGTCGGCGGCTTCCTGTATCCAGTCGACGAGGTCGCCCTCATGGTTCGACTGACGGAAATCGATCTCGAGCCCAAGCGCCGCACCCGCCTGCTTGCAATCGTCAGCGATCGCCGCAAGCGTCTTGCCGCCATAGATGCCTGGCTCGCGCTTGCCGAGCGCGTTGAGGTTGGGACCGTTCAGGACGAAAACCGTTTTCAAAATGCCGACCTTTCCCGCCGCCCGCATCAGCCGGCGCACCGGGCCTCTATACTGGGCTTAGACGCCTGCGAAAAGAGCGCAAGTGGGTTCTTTCGCTGTCCACAACAGGTGGAAAAACGGCTTGCGCCGAAAACCAGCGGTCGATCAGAGTGCGGCCTTGGCCGCCTCGATCTTCTCCGCCAGCACTTCCTGCCCGAGCGCCCCGAATACCACCTCGTTGCCGACCACATAAGAGGGCGTTCCGGTGATGGCCAGCTTGTTGGCAAGGTCATAGGTCTTGGAGAGGGCCTCGGCGATCGACGGGTCCTTCATCTTCTCGCGCAGCGCCGCTTCGTCGGCGCCGAGCGAAAGCGCTACCTTGAGGGCCGCCGCCTCGGTGGCGCGTCCCTGGCCGCCGAGCAGCGCGTTGTGGAACTCGCCGTATTTCTCCGGCATCATCAGGTGGAAGGCCATCGAGACGACGCTCGCCTTCTGCGAATCCGGGCCCAGGATAGGGAACTCCTTGAGCACGAAGCGCAGGTCCGGATCGGCTGTCGTCAGTGCCTGCATGTCCTCCATGGCGCGTTTGCAGTAGCCGCAATTGTAATCGTAGAACTCGACGATGGTGACCTTGCCGTTCGGATTGCCGACGACGCCGTCGAAGGTCGAATTGAAGATCTGGTCCTTGGCATTTTTGATGACGCTGAGGCTGGCAACCTGCTGCGCCTCCTTCTGCTTGGCCTCGAGCGCTTGCTGAGCCTCCAGCAGCACTTCCGGGTTCTTCAAGAGGTAATCGCGGATGATGCCCTCGACTTCGGCCCGGTCAATCTTGGTGTCGGCGGACGCCGCCTGGGCGATCTGCGCGGCATCGGCCTTTGCCGCTTGCGGACTTCCGGTCACGAACCCGAAACCCAGCATGGCGAGAGCGACCGCCACTCCCGTGGTGCCCAGCAGAATTGCCTTGTTCATGGTCCTCGATCCTCTTGCCTGGTTTCCGGCCCCAATTGGTCCGACTATATGTCGCCGCGCACGGCCGGATGGTTCACTTTTTCTTGCCTGATGGTGCGTAGTTTATGATGTCCTGCGCGCGGATCCAGCCCGGCTCGCCGCGCTTCATTTTCATCTGCGCGCGCATTGCGAAGATCTTGGCATCCTTATAGGCGCCGGAATAGAAATGACCTTCGGCGGTCGCAAGGTCGGCGGCCGGGATTTTGCCGAGCTCGCCATAGGCCTGCGCCAGATAGCGATACCCGACCGCGTTTTCCCGGTCGCGCCCGAGGCCTTTGTTGATCTGCACCACCGCTTTCTCCAGGGAATCGGGCGTGCCGACGGCCATCAGCGCCTGGCCGTAGGAGACCGGCAGCAGCCCGGACCTGGCTGGATCGAGGCTGACCGCCTTGGCATAGGCTTCCGCCGCGTCCCTCGGCTTGTTCGCCTTCATCAGGACGTCGCCACGCAATTCCTGGAAATAGGGGTTTTTCGGCTGTGCCTTGATCAGTGCGTTGGTCTTGGCAAGCGCTTTGGCCAGATTGCCATAGAGATAGGCCGTCTGCGCGTCGCCATATTGCGAGGCGAGGCTGCCCGGGTTTTTGCGCATCAGCCGCGATGCGGCAGCCTGGCCTTCCATGTAGGCGGCGATCTTGATGCGCGTCATGTCGTGCCGCTGCTGCAGTGCCGGCGGATCGACCTTGTCGACATAGGGGCTCTGCTTAACCAGCACTTCGAGATTGGCGATGCGTTCCCGCGGCAGCGGATGGCTGATCCGGTAGGGATCGACCTGCGCCCCCGACAGCGAGAGCGCGCTCTGGAAGCGGTCGAAGGTTTTCAGCATGCCCATGCCGGACTGGCCGGTGGCATTGAGATAGGTTATCGCCGAGCGGTCGGCGGTCATCTCCTCGGTGCGCTGATAGGCGAGGATGCTGCGCTGCGCCATCTCGCCGCCGCCAGCCGCAACCCCCATGCCGGCGCCGGCGAGGCCCCGGCTTTTGGTGGTGGCGCCGGCGACGACGGCACCGGCGCCAAGCAGCGTCGCGATGATGGCCATCGTCTTGGCGCGTTCGAGCTGGTTGCGCAATTTCTGCTGGTGCCCGCCGGCAATGTGACCGGCTTCATGGGCGATGACGCCGATGATCTCGTTGGGCGTCTCCGCCGACATCAGGGCACCGGTGTTGATGAACAGACGAGATCCGGCAACGAAAGCGTTGAAACTCTGGTCGTTGACCAGCACGATGTCGACGCCGTCTTCCGGCAGGCCCGCCGCCCTGAAGATCGGCCGCGCATAGTCACGCACCAGCGCCTCGATCTCGGCATCGCGCACCACCGGCACGTTTTGCGCGAAGGCGCTGACCGTGCTGGTCACGGCGACCGTCGCGGCAAGCGAAAGCGTCGCGAAGACGCGCGCTGCCCTGGCAATCGTCGATTTGGGTCGATTCAACATGGCAGGTCCACTGGTAGACGAGCGGGCGAAAGATGAAAAGTCGGCACTGAAACTTTACTGAACTTGTGATCCTCACATCAATCGGGCATTTGTGCGGCGCGGGACGCCAAAGCTCGGCGCCGGCAGCCGGCAGGGGCCGACCCGAGGGCCGACAAGGAATGAGGTCAAATGGTTGTATCGCTTTCGCGTCGCGGCGAAGTCGAGCCGTTCCACGCCATGGACATTCTGGCGGAAGCGAATCGGCTGAAGGCTAAGGGCGTTCCGGTTGTTTCCATGGCCGTTGGCCAGCCGTCCGACCCGGCGCCGGCCGGGGTCAGGGAAGCGGCGGCGAACGCATTGAAGATGGGGCGTATCGGCTACACCGACGCATTGGGTCTTGCGGGCCTGCGCGAGGCAATCGCGCAGCACTATGCGGACCACTACGGGTTTGACGTCTCGCCCGGCCGGATCGCCGTCACCACCGGATCGTCGGCCGCCTTCAATCTGGCCTTTCTGGCGATGTTCGATCCAGGTGATCGTGTCGCCATCGCCGCACCCGGCTATCCGGCCTATCGCAACATCATGGCCGCGCTCGGCATCGAGATCGTCGAGATCGAGCTCGACGGTGATGCCTATCTCCACGCTGAACACCTGAAGGCCGCGCATCGCGAAAAGAAGCTGAAGGGCGTGTTGTTCGCCAGCCCGGCCAATCCGACCGGCGCGATTATCCCCGCCGACGAGCTGTCGGCTCTGGTGACGACGGCGGAAGAGCTCGGCATTGCCGTGATCTCCGACGAGATCTATCACCGGCTGGCTTATGCTGCGCCGGACACCACGGCGCTTGCCTACGGCCGTGACATGACGGTGATCAATTCCTTCTCGAAATATTACTGCATGACCGGTTGGCGCATCGGCTGGATGGTGCTGCCGGAACAATTGGTGCGGCCGGTCGAGCGCATCGCCCAGAGCCTTTACATCTCGCCGCCGGAACTGTCCCAGATCGCCGCGATCGAGGCATTCAAGGCGACTGGGGAATTGGAAGCGGTGAAGGCGCGCTACGCCTGGAATCGCGAGCTTTTGATGAAACGCCTGCCCGAACTCGGCTTTGCGCTGGCGGCACCGATGGATGGCGCCTTCTACGCCTTCTGCGATGTCACCAGGCACACCAACGACAGCATGGCCTTCGCGCGCAGGATGCTGGCCGAGGCGCATGTTGCGGCGACGCCCGGCCGCGATTTCGATCCGCTGCAAGGCCATCGAACCATGCGCTTTTCCTATGCCGGCAGCCACGACGAGATGGTCGAGGCGATGGCGCGCATCGAACGCTGGCTGAAGTAGCGCGAATGCCGGACCTTGAACAAGCTTTGACCGAAGTTGCCGCCGAAATGGCGGAGCGCACGGATCGCGGCGATGTCGCGACCTACATTCCGCAACTCGGCAAGGTCGATCCGAAGAAGTTCGGCATTGCCGCCGTGACCAATGACGGTCGCGTGCTGATGGCGGGCGACGCCGATGAGCCGTTTTCAATCCAGAGCATTTCGAAGGTGTTCACGCTGACATTGGCGCTCGGCAATGTCGGCGACGCGCTGTGGCAGCGTGTCGGGCGCGAGCCTTCGGGCAACCCGTTCAACTCGATCGTCCAGCTCGAGCATGAGAACGGCATTCCGCGCAATCCGTTCATCAATGCCGGCGCCATCGTCATTTCCGACATTCTGCTCGCCGGCCACCAGCCGCGCGAGGCGATCGGCGAGATCCTGCGCTTCATCCAGTTCCTGGCCGACGACGAGACCATCATCATCGACCGCGAAGTCGCGGCTTCGGAACGCGCCACTGGTTTTCGCAATTTGGCGCTTGCCAATTACATGAAATCCTTCGGCAATCTCAACCACGCGCCGGACCTGGCGCTGGGCGTCTATTTCCACCATTGCGCCATCGCCATGAGCTGCCGGCAACTGGCTTTGGCCGGCCGCTTCCTCGCCAATGGCGGCAAGAACCCGGCGACCGGCCATTCCGTGGTGTCGGCCGAGCGCGCGCGCCGCATTGGCGCGATGATGCTGACTTGCGGTCATTATGACGGCTCCGGCGATTTCGCCTTTCGCGTCGGCATCCCGGGCAAGAGCGGCGTAGGCGGCGGCATATTGGGGGTCGTTCCTGGTGTGGCGTCGCTCGCCGTCTGGTCGCCCGGCCTCAACGCCAACGGCAATTCCAGGCTGGGATCGATCGCGCTGGAAAGGCTGGCGAAGATGATGAACTGGTCGATCTTCGCGCCATAGCGTTGGGATCTCAGGCAAGAAAAATCCCGCGCCGTCTTTGGATGGCGCGGGATTTTTTGTCAGAAGATCAGTCTAAGCAACTGAAAGGCTTAGAAAAAACCTTTCTTCTGCCACCAGCCGGCACGCTTCGGCTTGTCCTCGGTCTTTGCCTCGTCGGCAACAGTCGAGGACACGATCGGCTCAACCGGAGCATCAACCGGTGCCGGCTTGCGTCGCGATGGGCGGGCCTTCGGCTTTTCGTCGATGGCGGCCACGGCTGTTTCCTCCGAAACAGGCGCCGGAGCCTCGGCGGAGGCTTCCGGCTCGGCAACCGGTGTCTCGGCGACGGCGTCTGCTGCAGCCTTCTTCGGCTTGGCGGCGCGGCGCGGCTTCTTCGGCTTCTCGGCGCTCGGCGTGTCGTCGTTGGCCGGAGCAAGGTCCGCAGGCTCTTCGACCGGCGTTGCTGCTACCGGCTCGCTGGAGACGGACTCCAAGACGTCGCCTTCGGGACTGTCAGCCGCCTCGGCAGTGCCTACATCGACCTCGCCTTCGCCGTCTTCACGGCGATTGCGCTTGCCGCCGCGCTTGCCACGCCGGCGCTTCTTGCCCTGACCGTCATCCGACGCGTCCACCGCCTCGGTAACGCCGACCTGCGCCTCTTGGTCTGCTTCGGCGCCTTCATCGTTTGAGGCTTCGGAGACGCCATCGGCAGTGGCCGAGAGGGACGCGCCTTCCACGGGGGCGCCATGCTCGCGGTCGCGATCCTTGCCGCCGCGCCGTCTGCGGCGCTTGCGACGCTTGCGGTCGCGGCCTTCGCCATCCTCGGCGAGCCTTGGCTGCTGCGGCTGCTGGGCCTGGCGCGGTTGCTCGGCCGGTGCAACAGCCTCGTCCTCAGCCTCCTCGATGACGATTTCGTCCGCGGGCTCTTCCGGCTCGACATAGGCGGGCAAGGTGCGCACCTCGACGAAGCCTTCAGGCTTTTCCGCCAGCGCGCCGCGGAAGATCGCATAATGCTGGGCGCCAACCGTGTCGTCGGCTTCGACGGTGATGGTCAGGCCGAAGCGGCTTTCGAGTTCCACCAGCGTGCCGCGCTTGTGGTTGAGCACATAGAGCGCGGTTGCGGCCGGCGTCCGCACCGTGATGTGGCTGCGCGAATCCTTGAGCAGGAATTCCTCGATCGCTCGCACCACCATCAGCGCGACAGACGAATCGGACCTGACATGGCCGGTGCCGCCGCAATGCGGACACGGCTTCATCGTCGATTCCAGCACGCTGGCACGGATGCGCTGGCGCGACATCTCCATCAGGCCGAAATGCGAGATGCGGCCGACCTGGATGCGGGCGCGATCGTTCTTGAGGTGATCCTTCAGCCGCTTCTCGACGGAGCGGTTGTTGCGGTTCTCCTCCATGTCGATGAAGTCGATGACGATCAGGCCGGCGAGATCGCGCAGCCTCAGCTGCCGTGCGACTTCCTCGGCCGCTTCCAGGTTGGTGTGAAGCGCCGTGTCCTCGATCGAGTGCTCCTTGGTCGAGCGGCCCGAATTGACGTCAATGGCGACCAGCGCTTCGGTCTGGTTGATGATGATGTAGCCGCCGCTCTTCAGCGTCACCTGCGGCTGCAGCATGCGGTCGAGCTGCGCTTCGATGCCATTGCGCACGAAGATCGGCGTCGTGTCGCGGAACGGCTGCACGACCTTGGCGTGGCTCGGCATCAGCATGCGCATGAAGTCCTTGGCCTCGCGATAGCCCTCTTCGCCGGAGACCTGGATCTCGTCGATGTCCTTGTTGTAGAGGTCGCGCACCGAGCGCTTGATCAGGCTGCCTTCTTCGTAGACCAGGGCAGGGGCCGTGGACTGCAGCGTCAGATTGCGGACGTTTTCCCAAAGCCGCATCAGATATTCGTAGTCGCGCTTGATCTCGGCCTTGGTGCGGCTTTCGCCGGCCGTGCGCAGGATGACGCCCATGCCCTGCGGCACTTCGAGATCGGCGACGACCTCCTTTAGTCGCTTGCGGTCCTGTGCGTTGGTGATCTTGCGCGAGATGCCGCCGCCGCGCGCCGTGTTCGGCATCAGCACCGAATAGCGGCCGGCAAGCGACAGATAGGTGGTGAGCGCCGCGCCCTTGTTGCCGCGCTCTTCCTTCACGACCTGCACCAGAAGGATCTGCCGGCGCTTGATCACTTCCTGGATCTTGTACTGCCGGCGCACCGGCTTGCGGCGATTGCGCGCTTCTTCCAGCGCATCCTCGGCGCCGACCGATTCGACCTCATGATCATCCGAATGCGTAGAGTGCACCTCTTCCAGCATGCCGCGATCATTGTCGGTGGACGTGGCTTCTCCGGCCGACTCCGCCTGCGGCATGGCTTCGGAAATCACATCCGCTTCGATGCTGGCGGCAATGGAATTGGGTCCGCCTTCGGAAGGCCCAGTCTCATTACGACTCGTCTCATCATGACTCGTCTCATGACTGGCGACATCCTCGCGATGTTCCGAAGTCTGGGGCGCCGTCTCCACATTTTCGGAAACGGCATCGACGGTCTCTGCGACCGCATCCTCGCCACTCTCATTGGAGCCGTTCTCGCTGGAATCGGCAGAAACGGGGGAATCGACAGAATCGTCGGAATCGGCCGCACCTGCATCACGCTTGTGCTCGCCTCGGTCGCGGCTCTTGCCACCGCGCCGGCGCCCGCGCCGGCCGCGATCGCGGCTCTGGCGGTCGTCGCCTTCGCCGTCCTCATCGTCCTCGTCTTCAGCCTCCTGCGCTTCCGCGCGCAGCAGCGCCTGACGGTCGGCGACCGGAATCTGGTAGTAGTCGGGATGAATTTCACTGAAGGCGAGGAAACCGTGACGGTTGCCGCCATATTCGACAAAGGCTGCCTGAAGCGAGGGTTCGACGCGGGTTACGCGGGCGAGGTAGATATTTCCTTTGAGCTGCTTCTTGTCCTGGGATTCAAAGTCGAATTCTTCAATACGGTTACCGCGAACGACGACAACGCGTGTTTCCTCCGGGTGGGAGGCGTCTATCAGCATCTTGTTGGGCATTATTTCGTTTCCCCCCGGCAGCCGTCAGCCGCAGCTTGCGGGGCAAAGCCCGCCGCTGTGAGTGTGGATGAACATGGGTGCCGGGCAATTGAATGTCCGCCGGCCGCTGCCTTAGCGCCATGGCGGTGCCGCCCGCAGCCATAATGGCGCGGTTTGCTGCGGACCTTTCCATGATTGCGCTTGAAGCCATCGTAACCAGCAGAACCTTTTTGAACCAAAGCCCGGGAAAACCGGACCAGCTTGTTTGCTCGTACAGAGCCGGCGCGGGACAATCCCGGCCGTTTTCCTCACGCAGGCGTTTCCCCCGCCACGGGCTCACACCTGCGAAATTCGTCGCGATCACCTGATACCTTTTTCGCCTGAAGCGAAAGGAGCCGTCGTTCATCTGACCTGTAGCGGGAAGCTGCGGAGAAGGACGGTTCCAGGATTGCAGTGATCCACCATCGCTTTTATGATTTGGCGGGTTGGAAGGCAACCCCGATTTCGGATGCCGGCAAAAAGCGGTTCCGCAACGGAAGCACGGCTTTAAGCCTTTGGATGAAAAGGCTTGGTTAACCTTCTCTGGATACCAATCGTTAATCGAGTTCGCGGCCTAGCCGGCATTTCGACAAGACGCCGACACTCCGACAAGTAAGATTGGGCGCCTGGCGCCAAACCGGAGCGACTGGAAAGAGATGGGACTGGCAGTCTTCACGCACAAGGGCGGTCGTGCCAGAGACGGTCTCTTCCACGCCGCTTGTCTGCTGTTGCTGGTTGTCGCTTGCCTGGCTTCTTCGCCTGTTTCCTTTGCTGGCGACGCGCCGCTTACCGCGACGACCTATAAAATGGCGGGTGACGCCACCAAGATGCGCATCGTCATGAATTTCGACCGCGAGCCCGACGTCAAATGGTTCCTGCTGCGTGGCCCCCACCGTCTGGTCGTCGACCTGCCAAGCACGAAATTTGCCATCAATGCCAAGGATGTGAAGGCGCGCGGCCTGGTCAGGGGGGTGCGCTACGGCGATCTCGGCGAGGGAGTGTCGCGGCTGATTCTCACCGGCAAGGGCCCGTTCGCCGTCGACAGGCTCGACGTGCTCAAGAATGAAGACGGCAACGGCTACCGCATCGCCATCGACATGTCGGCGGCGTCCGCGCGGGAGTTCGACGCCGCCCTTGCCAATCAGGCGCTGACCACCGGTTCGACGATCTCCCCCGACAAGGGCGGCAGGGTCGGCACCGGGCCGATCTCCAATCCAGGCCATCGCTTCACCGTCGTCATCGATCCAGGTCATGGCGGCATCGACGGCGGCGCCGAGGGTCTGAACGGCACGGTCGAGAAGAACGTCACGCTCGCCTTCGCCACCGAATTGCGGGCCAGACTTGCCGCAGTCGGCAAGTACGACGTGTTCATGACGCGCGAGACGGATCAATTCCTGCGGCTGGACGACCGCGTGCGCATTGCTCGCCAGCACGAGGCCGATCTGCTCATTTCGATCCACGCTGACACGATCAGGGTCAAGGGCCTTCGCGGCGCAACCGTCTACACGGTCTCCGACAAGGCTTCCGATCCCGAAGCGCAGGCGCTCGCCGACCGTGAAAACCTTTCCGACCAATTCGCCGGCATGGAGATCAAGGACGATAACAAGGAAGTGACCGACATTCTGATCGACCTGATTCGCCGCGAGACGCATAGTTTCTCGATGAGTTTCGCCCAGACTTTGGTCGGCCAGCTTTCCACCAGCGTCGGCCTCATCAACAATCCGCAGCGTTCGGCGAGCTTCAAGGTGTTGAAGGCGCCGGATGTCCCCTCCGTGCTGGTCGAGCTCGGCTATCTGTCGAACGCCAAGGATGAGGCGCAACTGCTCAGTGCCGATTGGCGCGGCAAGGCGGCCCAGAGCATAACCAATGCCATCGCCCTGTTCGCTTCAGCCAGGGTCGGAGCAGGAACCGGAGGCTGAGATGCCAGCCGTCGCCCACAACCAGAGGCAGCGTTGCACGACAACAACACCCCGTACTTATTTCCCCGATTCGAGACCGAAATTCCGTGCTGCCGCATTTTCCCCACATGGTGGCGACATGGGTTTTCGATTACTGGTCGGGATCATCTCGAAAGCTTGCGCGAAAGGCGGCTTCGTTTAGGAGATTCCCGAACCAAGGACTGGAGCGGGCATGATTCGTCTCATTGGCTATTTCTTCGGCATCGGCACGGCGCTGGCCCTTTTGGTCGCGGCGGGCGTGGCGATCTATATCAGCCATTTGTCGAAGGATCTGCCCGACTACGAGGTCCTGGCTAAGTATGAACCGCCAGTGACGACCCGCATCCATGCGTCCGATGGTGCGCTGATGGCCGAATATGCGCGCGAGCGCCGCCTGTATTTGCCGATCCAGGCGGTGCCGGATCGTGTCAAGGCGGCCTTCCTGTCTGCCGAGGACAAGAATTTCTACAATCATCCCGGCATCGATATGACCGGCCTTGGCCGCGCAATCATGGTCAATCTGCAGAATTTTGGCTCGGGCAAGCGCCAGGTCGGCGCCTCGACGATCACCCAGCAGGTGGCGAAAAACTTCCTGTTGTCCTCGGACCAGACCTACGAGCGCAAGATCAAGGAGATGATCCTCGCCTTCCGCATCGAGCAGGCCTATTCGAAGGATCGCATTCTCGAGCTCTACCTTAACGAGATTTTCTTCGGACTTGGCGCCTACGGCGTCGCCGGCGCAGCACTCACCTATTTCGACAAGGCGGTGAATGAACTCACCGTGGCGGAGGCGGCCTACCTGGCGGCTTTGCCGAAGGGCCCCTCCAACTATCACCCGTTCAAATATGCCGACCGCGCCATCGAGCGCCGCAACTGGGTCATCGACCAGATGGTCGGCAACGGCTACGTCACGCCCGAGGAAGGCGCCAAGGCCAAGGCCGAGCCGCTCGGCGTCAAGCCACGCCGCTCCGGCACCTATCTGTTCGCCGGCGAATACTTCACCGAGGAAGTGCGTCGCCAGATCAGCGCGCGCTACGGCGAGAATGCGCTCTACGAGGGCGGCCTGTCGGTCCGTACAACGCTCGATCCCAAGATGCAGCTCATCGCCCGCAAAGCCATGCAGAACGGCCTGATGAAGTTCGACACGCTGCGCGGCTATCGCGGGCCGGTGAAGACCATCAGCGTATCCGGCGACTGGGGCGTGCCTTTGAGCGAAGTCAAGGGACTTGACGACGTGCCCGAATGGTCGCTCGCCGTCGTGCTCGACAGCTCGGAGAGCGGCCTGTCCATCGGCCTTCGGCCGACGCGGCAGATCTCGGGCGAACTCGTCAAGGATCGCATCGAAGGCACCGTCAGCCGCGAGGACATGAGCTTCGCCATGCGTCATGTAGTCGACGGCAAGACCGTCAAGGCCAAGTCGCCGGCGGATGTGCTGAAGCCGGGCGACGTCATCTTCGTGCAGAAGAAAGAGGGTACGGACGGAGCCTATATCCTGCGCCAGGCCCCCGAAGTGGAAGGCGGCTTGATCGCCATGGATCCGCATACCGGCCGTGTTCTGGCCATGGTCGGCGGGTTCTCCTACGCGCAATCCGAATTCAACCGTGCCACGCAGGCCATGCGGCAGCCGGGTTCGTCGTTCAAGCCGATCGTCTATTCGGCCGCCCTCGACAATGGCTATACGCCGGCTTCGGTGATCATGGACGGCCCGATCACCATCAAGAGCGGCAACACGACCTGGACGCCGAAGAACTACGATGGAAGGACAGCTGGCCCGGCGACTTTGCGGTCCGGCATCGAGAGGTCGCGCAATCTGATGACTGTGCGCCTGGCCAACGACATGGGCATGAAGCTGGTCGCGGAATATGCCGAGCGCTTCGGCGTCTATGACCGTCTGGCGCCGTACCTGCCGATGGCGCTGGGTTCGGGCGAGACCACCGTGATGCGCATGGTGTCGGCTTATTCGATCATGGCCAACGGCGGCAAGTCGATCAAGCCGACGCTGATCGACCGCATCCAGGATCGCTACGGCAAGACGGTATACAGGCAGGACGAACGCGGCTGCGAAAATTGCAACGCCGCCGAATGGCAGAACCAGCCTGAGCCGGAACTGGTCGACAATTCCGAGCAGGTGCTCGATCCGATGACCGCCTATCAGATCACCTCGATGATGGAGGGCGTCGTCGAGCGCGGCACCGGCGCCACCGTCGCCGAACTCGGCCGCCACATCGCCGGCAAGACCGGAACGACAAACGACGAGAAGGATACCTGGTTCATCGGCTACACGCCCAATCTCGTTGTCGGGCTTTACATGGGCTACGATCAGCCGAAAGGTCTTGGCAAGGGCGCGACTGGCGGCGGCCTCGCCGCGCCGATCTTCAAGGACGTCATGCGCGTGGCGCTGGACGGCACGCCCAATGTCGATTTCAAGGTCCCCGAAGGCATGAAGCTGATCGCCATCAATCGCAAGACCGGCATGCGCGCCAACCCAGGCGACGCTGGCGCCTTTATCGAAGCCTTCAAGCCGGGCACCGGCCCCGCCGACAGCTACTGGGTAATCGGCATGGATGCGGACGGCTCCAACGCCTCCGGCGGTTCGCTGTCGCCACAGGCCAACCAGGCCATCCAGTCCGGCGGCGGCGGGCTCTATTGACATAGGATATGGCATTCTGGGCCGGCTTTCGAGCCGGCCCATTTCGCTTTACAGGCGGCGGTGCCGTCCCTATGTATCGCGCCAACGCAAGCTCTGTTTAAGCAATAGGGCACCATTTCAACACAGGACAGAACAGCCAGCCATGCGCGCGGAAACGCAGAACATTGTCGACGAAATCAGGCAGGCGATTACCCTGCTGAGGAGGCATCTTTGACTGGGATCAGGCCATAAAGCGGCTTGAATACCTGAACGTGCGTGCCGAGGATTCGAGCCTCTGGAACGAGCCGCTGGAGGCGCAGAAGCTGATGCGTGAGCGCCAGGGCCTCGAGGACGGTATCGCCGCAGTCAAAGGCCTCACCCAGGCGCTGGAAGACAATATCGGCCTGATCGAGCTTGGCGAGGAAGAGGGCGACGAGAGCGTCGTCGCCGAGGCGGAAGCGGCGATCCGCTCGATGCGCGGCGAGGCAAAGGCTCGCCAGATCGAGACGCTGCTTTCGGGCGAGGCGGACGCCAACGACAGCTATCTCGAGGTCCATGCCGGCGCCGGCGGCACCGAAAGCCAGGACTGGGCCTCGATGCTTCTGCGCATGTACACGCGTTGGGCCGAGCGGCGCCGCTTCAAGGTCGAGGTGCTGGAAGTGCATGACGGCGAAGAGGCGGGCATCAAGTCCGCCACGCTGCTGATCAAGGGCCACAATGCCTATGGTTGGCTGAAGACGGAATCCGGTGTCCACCGTCTCGTGCGTATTTCGCCCTATGACAGCAATGCGCGCCGCCACACGTCGTTCGCCAGCGTCTGGGTCTATCCCGTGATCGACGATACGATCGAGATCGACGTTTCCGAATCGGATGTTCGCATCGACACCTATCGTTCGTCCGGATCGGGCGGCCAGCACGTCAACACCACCGATTCGGCGGTCCGCATCACCCATCTCGCCACCGGCATCGCGGTCGCCTGCCAGGCCGAGCGCTCTCAGCACAAGAACAAGGCGAAGGCCTGGGAGATGCTGCGCTCGCGGCTCTACGAGGAAGAGCTGAAGAAGCGCGAGGCGGTGGCGAACGCCACCGAAGCGTCGAAGAGCGATATCGGCTGGGGCCACCAGATCCGCTCCTACGTTCTGCAGCCCTATCAACTGGTGAAGGATCTGCGCACTGGCGTCGAGAGCACAAGCCCGTCGAGCGTGCTGGACGGCGACCTCGACGACTTCATGGAGGCCTCGCTGTCGCAGCGCATCGAGGGCGGCGCCGGCGAAGTGGTGGCCGATATCGACTGAAGCTCTTACGCACCAAAGCGGCAGGAACATCACGCTACAGTAACAGGCTCTCACCCTAATTGAGCGGTCGCTTTATGGCTTTGTTTTTTCATCGAATTTTTCAGAACGACTTCTACTTCGGGGGTAGATTCTGCCGGCCTGCCGGCGCTTAGCCCGGAACCACTGCGAGCTGAATCTCGTTATCTGCGATCCCATCTGCCGGGGTTGATGAAGTCACTCTCGTCGACCCCGGCAGTCTGGTTCCGGCTGCAGATGTCGGCGCTCGGCTTGCACAGCAATTTTCTTGCGCCAACAAAGGAATCAGCCCAGCATTCGAAGGCTGGGGGGAAAAAAGCATTTATGGCCGGACGCGGCGTATCTGCGACCTGACGATCCGGCCACTGGGAAGACACGATCCGGGAACGGGCAAGCGAAACGCTTGAACTCGTTGATAGGAACTGCGCCCATGCCTGCTTTCACGACCCGACCGGCCTCAGCCGTCAACACGGCGCGCCGCCTCCTGAATTCAATCATCGCGGTGGTGGCTCTGACGGCCGCCACCATCACATTTGCAGCGGCCGCTTTGGCGCACGACGCCAAGCCGACCGCAGCGAAGCCGCAAGGCTGGAGTTACCCATTCTCCTGTTGCTCGGGTTATGATTGCCGCGCCGTCTCGCAGACCTCGATCAGCGAGCGTCCGGAGGGCTACGTCATCAAGGGGACAGGCGAGGTCGTGGCCTACAGCGACACACGGATCAAGAATTCGCCCGATGGCGAATATCACTGGTGCTCGGTCGCCGGCGCCAACGACGGAAAGACCATCTGCCTGTTCGTGCCGCCGTCGTCCTTTTAGGCGCCACGCGTCTGACGCAGGCAAGCGAGTCTGCTGCAGACGGTTGTCAGAAGCGTCACTTTATGTTGCCTTGCCGCGCGGGCGGCAGGCAATCGGGAGGAAGGCGTTCATGACCATAAAGGCAAGCTGCCACTGCAGGGCGACGACATTCGAGGTCTCGCAAGCGCCGCAGACCGTGACGCAATGCACCTGTTCCTTCTGCTCGAAGCGCGGCTCGTTATGGGCCTACTACACCCCGTCGCAATTCAAGCTCACCAGCCCACTCAAGAATGTCTCATTCTACCAGTGGGGGTCGAAAACGATCAAACACGGTTTCTGCGCCACCTGCGGCTGCGGCACCTTTACCGAAACGCCGGACTGGTCGACCGGCAAGCCGGATTTCGACAATCCGAAGATCAGCGTGAACTCGCGGCTGTTCGACGATTTCGACCTCGATCAGGTCGAGGTCGTCGTCATCGACGGCAAGAATCTCTGGTAGCCGATAGTCTCTGGTAGCCGATCAAAATTGCGCAATATCGCGGCCGTGGAATTTGACCGGGAAAAGCCATAGCAGCCGCCTTTCCCGTTCCATTTTTCGCCGCATTTCATGTTACAAGACATTAGAGCGACGTGCGTCCACTTGGACGCACAAAGTACGCTCTAAGACTTTGAATCTATGCATCGTGCCTTCCGAAAATCGATGATTTTTCGGGTCGATGCGACGGAAGGGCTGATGCGGCGCGCCGTCGGTGGGACCGCGGACTGGAGAGGGACTACCCAATGAAAAAGACTGTGCTCGTCGCCGTGGCGACGGCTGTACTCGTGAGCGCCTGCACCACCACCGATCCGTATACCGGAGAGCAGAAGGTTTCCAACACTGCGGCCGGCGCCGGCATCGGCGCGCTGGCGGGTGCGGGGCTCGGCCTGCTTGCCGGCGGCAACGATCGCCGTAATGCGCTGATCGGCGCTGGCGTCGGCGCGCTCGCCGGCGGCGCCATCGGCGCCACCATGGACCAGAACGAGGCCGAACTGCGCCGGCAGCTTCAGGGCTCCGGCGTCAGCGTCACCCGCACCGGCGACCAGATCATCCTCAACATGCCGTCCGACATCACCTTCAACGTCGACCAGGATGCGGTGAAGCCCGGCTTCTATCAGGTGTTGAATTCAGTCGCACTTGTGCTGAACAAGTTCCGGCAGACCACGGTCGACGTGTTCGGCCACACCGACTCGACCGGCGGCGACCAACACAATTTCGACCTGTCGCAGCGCCGCGCGCTGGCGGTCGCCAACTATCTGTCCGGGCAGGGCGTCGATTCCCGCCGCTTCGCCGTCACCGGCTTTGGCAAGACGCGTCCAATCGCTTCCAATGCGACGGCGGACGGCCGTGCCCAGAACCGCCGTGTCGAGATACAACTTTCACCGCTCACCTGAGCAAGACAAAATTAGAAGACGGCATTGAACATGAGAACGGCCCCGCAAGGGGCCGTTCTTGTTTGCTTTTGCTGAACCGACGAAACGTCGGTGCCTGTCGCTTCGTTTTCAGGGTCGGACCGACTGATCGACAATTGCCGCAACGATCCGGCGCACGATCGGAAGGACAATCAGCAGGCTCGGAAACGCAACAAGCCATGATACGCCCCATGCGTATGACCAGGTCGCTACGAAACCGTTCGTCCAGCCGGTGCCGATCGCCGTCGAAACCGCCGAGATGATGCAGGTCATGAGGATTGAAAGAACGAACGGCATAACCACAGCACTGTAGGAAGGCGGCAGTTTTCTCAGCTTCAACGTCTTGTGCGGTGATGCTTGCATGGAAATCTCCTAGTCAGAAAATGTTTGTGGGCGCGATCAGGCGACCTGTGCCGTTTGCAAGGCTAGTTCTCGGATAAAGCTTCGTAGCGAACGCGGCTCGCGGCCCAAGGCGCAGCGCAACGTCAGGCTGTTTCCGCCGAGACCATATTTGGCGTAGTGTTCATGGACTTTAGCCAGCAGCTGCAATTGGCGGTCATCGTAGGGAAGACGGGTATTTGCCGCCCACTCACCAACGGTCGGCTCGCCAGCAGAAATGGACCGGCCAAGTTCCTCACTCATCATTGAAACGATCTCTTCTCGGCTATGCATACCGTCCGCGCACAGTTCAAGCGTCGCATAAGACAACCGCGCTTCGGTCAATGCGATCGCTGCCACTTCGGCGACATCGCGGTAATCGACACGCGCCAGCTTTGCTGTCTTTGGAAACGGTTCCGAGAAAACGCCGTCCCTAACGATGGACGGCCAGGCTGCTGCGATGTTCTGCATGAAATTGGCAGGATGCAAAATGGTGTATTCCATGTTCGTCGAGTAGAGAGCATCCTCGACCGGCACCTTGCTCGCATGGTTTTTTAGCCTCGTATTGGTCGGCTGGATCACCGACGAGAAGACGAATTTTCGAACGCCCGCTCGTCCAGCGGCCTCGACCATGGCAACACCCATGGCTGTTTCGTCGGGGGCAAAGGCCGGTCCGATGTGGAAGACGCCGTCGACGCCCTCGACGGCATTTCCGAGGCTCTGAGGGTTGCGCAAATTGCCGGTCACGACCTCGGATGCCCCGAGCCTCCGGGCCTTTTCGGCGTTCGCAGGGTCGCGAATGAGTGCTCGAACAGTGGCATTGCGGCGGATAAGCTCAGGCACGACAAATCCGGCAAATCGGCCTGTTGCGCCCACGACCAGGACGGTTGGATCGGGTGCTCGCATGACAATTCCCTTCGATGAAACCTGCCCTTTCGGGATTTCTTCCAGGGAAATAAAACGTCGCGAACAGCGTTACAATTATTTGGCTTTGCGATAGTTTCTCTCGATTTTCGAGAGAAACGGAGATGTCATGAGCCGGATAGACGATTTTGAAGCTTTCATGGCAGTCGTCGAGCACGGAAGTTTGACGGCCGCCGCACGCCGGCTGAACCGCTCACTGCAATCGATCAGCCGGTCTTTGGCGACGCTGGAGGAATCCGTCGGGGTCGAGCTTGTACAGAGAACGACGCGCCGTTCGACACCAAGCGAAGCTGGGGCGGCGTTTTTCCACCGCATCAAACCCGCCATCGACGAAATAAACGACGCAAGACTCCAAGCCGCCAACCAACGATCGGAACCATCGGGCATCTTGCGCGTGGGCGCGCCAGTTCTGTTCGGCCCGGATTTCGTAATACCTGTCATTGCCGACTACATGCGCATGCATCCTCAGGTCGAGGTTGACCTCCAACTCGCCGACGGATTTGTCGACCTTGATGCCGAGGGCCTCGATCTGGCAATACGGATCGGCAATTTGCCGGATTCCAGCTTGCGAGCCAGACGCTTGGGCGCGTTGCGGCGCGTCGTGTTCGGCTCGCCTTCCTACTTTGAACGCCGTGGCCGACCAACGCATCCCTTTGAACTGAGCGAGCACAGTTGCATTGTTCGAACCTCCGACCAGCGTCCAGGCGAATGGATGTTTCAGATCGAGGGGAAACCTCGGGCGTTGAAAGTGGCTGGCAGTTTTCGATCCAATTTGATGGCACCGATCTATGCGGCCGCAGTTCACGGATTGGGTTTGGGCTACTCGCCCCTTTGGCAGATAAGGCATTTGGTGGATGATGGCCGCCTAGAGGTGGTTTTAAGCGACTTCGAGCCGGTGCCAGTGCCGATGCATGCCGTGTGGCCGGAAGGCAGATCATCTTCAGCCAAAGTTCGCGCGTTTCTGGATATGTTGCCGTCCCGCCTGGAATTCAAAAATCTGTAGCCACCGGATCAGGCAAGACAACGCGGCGCGGTCGACGGCCTCGTGGTCATAGCGGCGGTCGCCCCCGCCTAGACTAGAACCGACACGCCGAGATCCAGCTTTCGCGCCACCAACATGAACAAAGCAAATATCAGACATGAAAACGGCCCCGCAAAGGGCCGTTTTCGTTGGCATTTGAGAATTTCTGCTGTGATCAGACCTTGGCCACGATGCGCATGAAGGCGGGCATATCGTCGCCGAAGCCGACGGTCGCATCATTGTCTTCCTGGCGATTGCGGGCAGGGCGGTTGCCGTCGCGCTGCGGCCTGGTGTCGCCACGTTCCGGCGCACGCTGTTCGTTGCGATTGCGATCGGACGAAGCCTTGCGTTCGGGTGAAGCTTGGCGCTCAGATGAAGCTTGGCGTTCGGGGGAAGCTTGGCGCTCGGTATTTTCCGAGCGGATCGCTTCCTTGCGCGCGCGCCGCTCACCGGCATCGGTCACCGCGGTCTCGGCCACCACTGGCTCGCCCACAGTATCCGGTGCTGCATCTTCGCTTTGCCTGGCGTGGCGTTCGCGCGGTTTGCGTTCGCCCCTGTCCTTGCGGTCGTCGTCCTTGCGACCGGCGCGGCGCGGCGCGCCGCGGCCACGGCGGGGAGCATCGTCCTCTCCGCCCTCGCTGGCGACGACGGTCGACAGATCGCCGTCATGCCACTCAATCTTGTTGCCGATCAGCCGTTCGATCGCGTCGATGTATTTCGTGTCGGACTTGGTGGCGATGGTGAAGGATTTGCCCGAGCGTCCGGCGCGGCCGGTGCGGCCGATACGGTGGACATAGTCCTCGGCATGGATCGGCACGTCGTAATTGAAGACGTGGCTGACATCGGGAATGTCGAGGCCGCGCGCGGCAACGTCCGACGCAACGAGGTAGCGCAGTTTGCCGTCACGGAAATTGGCCAGCATCTGCATGCGCGCGCGCTGGTCCATGTCGCCATGCAGCGCGCCGGCGTCGAAATCATATTTCAGCAGCGACCGGAAAAGCTCCGAAACCTCGACCTTACGGTTGCAGAAGATGATGGCGTTCTTCAGCCCGGCGTCCTCGGCCTTTATCAGATTGCGCAGCGTCTCGCGCTTATCCCAGGGTTTCGAACCGGATTTCACCAGCCGCTGGATGATATTGGTGGCGGCCGACGCGGCCTTCGAAACCTCGACGCGCACCGGGGCGTGCAGGAATTTCTCGGTGAGCTTGGTGATCTCAGGCGGCATCGTCGCCGAGAAGAACAGCGTCTGCCTCGTGAACGGGATCATTTCGCAGATGCGCTCGATGTCGGGAATGAAGCCCATGTCGAGCATGCGGTCGGCCTCGTCGATGACGAGGATCTCGACGCCGTTGAGCAGAAGCTTTCCGCGCTCGCGATGGTCGAGCAGGCGGCCGGGCGTCGCGATCAGCACGTCGGCGCCGCGCTCCAGCTTCTTGTCCTGCTCGTCGAAGGACACGCCGCCGATCAACAGCGCGATATTGAGCTTGTGGTTCTTGCCGTATCTGATGAAATTTTCTTCGACCTGCGCGGCAAGCTCGCGCGTCGGCTCGAGGATTAGTGTGCGCGGCATGCGGGCGCGTGCCCGGCCCTTTTCAAGCCGGGTCAGCATCGGCAGCACGAACGAGGCGGTCTTGCCGGTGCCGGTCTGGGCGATGCCCAACACATCCTTGCCGAGCAAGGCGTGCGGAATGGCGCCAGCCTGGATCGGCGTCGGCTCGGTGTAGCCGGCATCGGTGACTGCGGAAAGGACCTTCGGCGACAGGCCGAGGTCTGCGAAGGTCAACGCTTCTTGAGCGATCTGGGCGTCTGAGGACAAGTTTGGCTGTCTTTGGCTGGTTCGGGGGCGCAACGTAAGCAGTCGCGGCAAGCGCCGCGCGCCTGCAAGATTGGTATTGCAGGTAGGCGCAAGCCCACGATTTGTCAACAGAAACGGGCGGGGAACGGCATGATTGTGAAGTCGTAACCTTAATCGCGATGCTTAATCGAGCTGTCGGTCGCTGTACCGGCTCAGTAACGGAACTGTTCGGCGAGAATGCGCTCGTTCCACGAATGGTTGGGATCGAACAGCAGCGTCGCGGTCGCCGTCGGTGATTCCCTGACCGTGACTGTGGTCACGCCCTTGACCTCGGTGTGGTCGGCGGCGGCATTCACCGGCCGTTTTTCCGGCTCCAGAATTTCAAAGCGCACGACCGCCTTGTTGGAGAGCAGCGCGCCGCGCCAGCGGCGCGGGCGGAACGGACTGACCGGGGTCAGCGCCAGCAGCGGTGCGTCGAGCGGCAGGATCGGCCCGTGCGCGGACAGATTGTAGGCGGTCGAGCCGGCCGGCGTCGCGATCATCACACCGTCACAGTTCAATTCCTCCAGCCGCACTTGCTCATCCACGGTGATACGGATCTTGGCCGTCTGGTAGGATTGGCGCCACAGCGCAACCTCATTGATCGCCAAGGCCGAAATCGTTTCGCCCTCTGCCGTCACCGCCTGCATCTCCAGCGGACGGATCGTTTCGGCAACGGCCGCCGCGATGCGCCCCGTCAAACCGCTGGCGCGGTATTCGTTCATCAGGAAGCCGATGGTGCCACGGTTCATGCCGTAGACCTTTTTTCCCGTGCTCATCGTGTCGCGCAAGGTCTGCAACAGGAAGCCGTCGCCACCGAGGGCGACGACAATCTCTGCATCCTCGATGGATGCCTGGCCATAGCGCGCCGACAGGCTTTCCAGCGCCGCATTGGCGTCGGCGGCGCCGGACGAGACGAAGGCGAAACGGTTGGCGGCTTTGCTCATGGCTCCCCAATGGCGACCGGTTGCTGGGGCCGCGCCAGCGCCGGGTTAGCATGGGCGGGCAAATCTGCAAAGGCAGGCATGTGCTGCCCTCTACACAGTGCCGGGAAGCGCGCCGGCCAGGCGCTCGCGCATCGTGTCGAGTGACAAGCGAATGTGATGGTTAAGACGGGGATTAAACTCTCGTAAAGCCGGATCGATCATGTTAGCCGGCAGTGGATGGGCGGCGTGGGGGCCAGCCAGTCGGATCAATCTATTGCCGGTAACACGCCTGATCATCATCGTCCTGATGCTGGGAAGTTTTGCTCTTGCCTTTGCCCAACTGGTGCGCCAGTCCGAAGAGACGAGTTTGAGACCCCAACCCACGGCTTCACGCTGCGGCGATGCCGCCGGCACGCCGTGCCCGCAAAGGGCGCTGTGAATTCGCCATGCACCTCCCGCGATACGTGAGGCCGGTGCCTATCGCGCCTGCAGCAGATGGCAGCCGGCCTGCCGCTTTTGTGCGAGATACTCCTCGATAAGCTGGCGATAGCGCACCTTGCCGAAGCTCGGGAAATGGCCGCCATGCACGACTGCGATATCGAGCTCGCGCATCCGTAACAGCGTCTCGACATAGTCGTCGACGGCTGAATGATAGACATCGTCGATCAGCGGGCCGTCATAGATGATGTCGCCGGAAAGCAGGATGCCAGTCTTCTTCTCGTAGAGCGCGATGCCGCCGGGCGAATGGCCCGGCGTGTGGATCACCTCGAAGGCACGGTCGCCGAGATCGATGATGTCGCCTTGCCCGAGCAAGCGATTGGCCGGCGCCGGCAGGATCCGGTAGCGCGCCGTATCCCAGCCCTGCGGCAGGCCGTCGAACATTGCGTCGGTCGCGTAGCGGTCGGCGACCGTCCATTCATTGCGAGGATCGGCGAGGATTTCTGCCTCGGCCGGATGCACGCAGCGGTCCGGAAATTCGTGATGGCAGCCGATATGGTCGAAATGCGTGTGGCTGGCCACGCAGGTGAGTTTTCGTTCCGTCACCAGCGGCACATGGCGCCGCAGGCTGAAATGGCCGAGGCCAGTGTCGAACAGCAGGTCGCGGTCGCGACCGCGCACATGCCAGATGTTGCAGCGGAAGAACGGCTTGATCCACGGCTCGTGGATCAGCGTCACGCCTTCGCCCATGCGGATGGTTTCATACCAATTCGGAGCGTCGATGACCGGAAGCGTGCCCATGGCTCAACCCGCCAGAGGGATGATGTCGCCAGCGTCGCACGAAACCGCAACGATGTCGCCCGGCCGGACGGCCGCAGCGGCGGGAACCCTGGCGATGAAGTGCAGCGCCGGGTCTTTCTCGGAGACGGCAAGCACGCGCTTGAAGCTGCCTTGAAACACAACGTCGCTCACCTTGGCTGTGCCGAGCCTTATAGCGCCGCTGGCCGCGCCGAGAACGAGATGCTCCGGACGGATGGCAAGGGCGACGGCCGTCCCGGCTAACGCTGTGCCGGGCAGCGAGAACGATCCAGTCTGCGTCGCGACAGTGGTTGTTCCGTCCTTCGCCTTCGTCACCGTTCCCGATATCAGCGTGCTTTCGCCCATGAAGGTCGCGGAAAACCGCGTCGCCGGCCGCGCATAGACGCGCTCGGGCGGCCCTTCGTCCTCGATGCGCCCGTCATTCATCACCACGCAGTGGTCGGCCAGCGCCATCGCTTCCTCCTGGTCATGGGTGACATGGATGAAGGCGGTGCCGACGCGTTTCTGGATTGCTTTCAGCTCGTCCTGCATCTGCCGGCGCAGCTTGAGATCGAGCGCGCCGAGCGGCTCATCGAGCAGCAGCACCGCCGGCTCGATCACCAGCGCTCGCGCCAATGCGACGCGCTGCCGCTGGCCGCCCGACAATTGGTGCGGCTTCTTGTCGAAGGCGGCGGCCAGCCCGACCAGCGCCAACGCCTCGCGCGCCCGCGCGGCACGTGTCGCGGCATCGACGCCTTGCATGCGCAGGCCGAAGCCGACATTGCCGCCGACGCTCATATGCGGAAACAGCGCATAGTCCTGAAACACCGTGGTCGTCGGACGCTTCGCCGGCGGCACGGTGGTGCAGTCCTCGCCGCGGATCAGCACCTTGCCTTCGCTCGGCGTGACGAAACCGCCGAGAATGGAGAGCAGCGTCGTCTTGCCCGAGCCCGACGGCCCGAGCAGGATGGTGTAGCTGCCCGGCTCGATTTGCAGCGACACGTTCTTCAGCACGGTGTGCTGGCCGAAGCGATGCGAAACAGAGCTTATATCGACCAATGGCGCGGTCATGCCGGCTTCCTCCGCAACAGCATCAGTTCGAACAATACCACCAGCACGATGGAGACGGCGAAGACTAGCGAGCCGACGGCGTTGGTCTTCGGATTGAGGCCGGAACGCAACAGGTTCCAGATCTCGACGGGCAGCGTGGTGTCGAAGCGCGTCAGCAGGAAGGAGATCACGAACTCGTCCCAGGAAAAGGTCATCGACAGGAAGAAACCGGCGAAGATCGCCGGCGCCATGACAGGCACGGTGATCAGCAGCAGCACCTTCCATTCGGGCGCGCCGAGGTCACGCGCGGCGCGCTCGATGTTGATCTGGTGGTCGCCCATCTGACTGTAGATGATGGCAAAGCAGAGCGGCAGGTTGATCACGACATGGCCGATGCCGGCGGCAAGCAGCGATTTTGGCACGCCGGCCCAGTTGAACAGCACCAGCAGCCCCATGCCGATGATGAGATAGCTCACTGTCAGCGGCAGCGTGATCAGCCCGCGCAGCAGGGCTGAGCCCGGCAGGACGAAGCGCGCGAAACCCCAGGCGGAGAGGAAGCCCAGCGTGACGGCGATAGCTGAAGAGAGGGCGGCCACTAGAAGCGAATTGACCAGCGCAGAGGTCAGCCGCGTGTCGGCGAGCACGGCGTCGTACCAGCGCAGCGACGGCCCGGTGAAGGGTGGGATCGGAAACGACGTCGCCTGCAGCGAAAACAGCACCAGCACGACGACCGGCAGGAAGATGAAACCATAGATGGCGGCGGCGTAGACCCAGGAGGTGATGCGGACGAGAGTGCGCATCTCAGGCCCGCTCGATCTTCAGCCAGCGGGCGCAAGCGAGATAGGCAACGGTGACGACCGCCATCAGGATGATCGATAGCGCCGAGGCGAGCGGAAAGTCGCCACGCCGGCCGATCTGCATCATCACGAGTTGCGGCATCAAAAGCTCGTTGTTGCCGCCCAGAATCTGCGGCGTGATGTAGTCGCCGATGCACAGCACAAAGGTGAGAAAGGCGCCGACCATGATGCCGGGCAAGGTCAGCGGCAGGACGACATGCAGGAACGTGCGCGCCGGCCCGGCGCCGAGATCGGCGGCAGCCTTGCGGTAGCTGGGGCTGAGCTGCTTCAGATTGGCGAAGATCGTCAACGTCAAAAGCATGACGAAGAAATGCACGAAGCCGATGACCGTGGCCAGCCGTGTGTTGGCGAGCTGCACCGGTTCCATGAACAGGCCGGAGCCGGTCAGCGCGCGGTTGATCACGCCGTTCTGCGCCAGCACCAGCAACCAGGAGTAGGAACGCACGACATAGGAGGTCCAGAACGGCAGCACCGCCAGCATCAGCGCCAGCCGCTGCCAGCGTTCCGGCACCTGCTCGGCCAGGATCCAGGCGAAGGGGTAGGCGAGCAGCACCGAAACCACTGTGACGATGGCGGTGACCTGCAGCGAGTTCACCATCGCCTGCCAATAGGCCGGATTGGCAAAGAACTGGCTGTAGTTGGCGAGCGTGAAGCCACCGCCGTCATGCGCCGTCAGGCTGGAAAACCCCATGGCGATGAAGGGCAGGACGAAGAACAGCAGCGTCCAGCCGAGCGCCGGCGTGACCAGCGCCCAGGGCAGGGCATAGCCCGCCCGGGGCAGGGCACAGCCCGCCCGGGGCAAGGCACGCCCGCTGTTTGTGGCAGCGCTCACGACCGGCGACCGGTCACTGCGCCTGCAGCATTTCGGTCCAGACGTCCTGCATCTTCTTGTCGAGATCGGCGTTCGGCGCCGGATAGGACTGGGCGCGGGCGAGGAAATCCGGCTGCTCGTCGAAGCGCAGAATCTTCTTCTGCTCGTCGCTCAGCGCCGCCTTGGCATTCGCCGGCATGCCCCAATAGCAGGCAGAGGTGGCAAGCCGCGCCTGGCCTTCAGGGCTCATAATGTACTGGATGAATTTCAGCGCCGTGTCCTTGTTTTTGGAATCCTTGAACATCGCTAGCGACTGCGACCACAGCACAGCACCTTCCTTAGGAATAGAAAAGTCGAGGGCAGGGTTCTCCTTGGCCAGCCCGGCAGTCACCCATTCGCCACCGCCGACCAGTATGTCGACCTCGCCAGTCGCCAGCGCCGTCTGGCTGGCGGTCACCTCGCCGACCAGCTTGGCATTGGCCTTCATCTTGAGCAGCTCTTCCTTGATGGCAGGAAGGTCGGCTTCGGTCAGCTCGGCGGTCTTCTTGCCGATCGCCAGCGCTGCCATGCCGATGACCGGCAGGTAATAGTCATAGATGGCGATCTTGCCTTTATACTTGTCGCCGGTCAGCGCAGCCATCGACTGCATGTCGGCCGGATCGACCTTGGTCTTGTTGTAGCCGATCGTGTTGTAGCCGAATTTTTCGGTGATGCCGTAGCGCTTGCCGTCGACGACAGTGGAGCTATCCATCTTCACCTGGGGAAAGAGGTCGGCGAGCGGCAATTTGTCTTCCGGCAGCGGCTCGAACAGGCCTTTTTCCACGCCGCGCGGTATGTCGATGCTGTCGATCACCATCACATCCCAGTCGCCGGGCTGCGACTGTTCGACAATTGCCATGCCGGCGCCGGTGCCCTCGAATTCCTTGACATTGACCTTGACGCCATTGGCCTCCTCGAAGGGCTGCAGCAGTGCCGGGTCGGCGTGATCGCACCAGATCAAGGCGTTGAGATCCGCAGCCTGAGCGAGGCTGCCCGTCGCCAGCAGCAGTGCTGTCGAAGCACACGCGGCGTGGAGATGGCTCTTCAGAACGGAAACCGGATTCTTGGTCGTCGGATTCGGGGTCTTTGGATTGATAGACATCGAGTGTTCTCCCTTGCCTTTTTGGCTTCTGGTAAAAAATTGAACCAATTCTAAAATTGAGTCAATTATGTTTTTATGGCAAATAGCCGATATGAGTGGATTGAGGGCAAGGCAAAAGGCGGATCGGCACCGCCGTATCATCGAGGCGGCGGCGGCGCTTTTCCGCGACGCCGGCTATGAAGGCGCCAAGATCGAGACCATCGCGGCGCAGGCCGAGGTGTCGGTCGGCACGATCTACAATTACTATGAGAATAAGGGCGATATCCTCGGCGCCATCGTCTCGATGGAGGTCAACGAGGTGCTCAACGCCGGGCAGGGCGTCGTCGCCAACCCGCCGGCCAATGTCGGCGACGCGCTCGACACGCTGCTCGGCATCTATATCGAGCATTCGCTGCACTATCTCAGCAAGGAGATGTGGCGGCAGGCGATGGCGATCTCGACGCAACTGCCCGACAGCCCGTTCGGCCAGGCCTACACCGCGCTCGACCGGGCACTGACCGAACAGATCCGCGCTCTGATCGCCCGGCTGCAGGCGATCGGCCTGGTGCGCCGCGATATCGACGGGCAGGCCTTGGGCGAGCTGGTCTTCAACAACATGAACATGATGTTCATCGAGTTCGTGAAACGCGACAAGGCCAGGATTGCCGAACTGCGGGCGGCGATACGAAGGCAGAACCGCATTCTGGTGGCGGCGATCGCGGTTTGACCGCAAGGGTTGAGAAGAACCTAGGCACTACCTTGAATACATGATAGGAGATGATACAACTCAAGGCTGCATTGCATGGAGGGGAAATGGGTTTTTCGTTCTGGCACTGGGCAATACTGTTTTTGCTGATTGGGGTGCCTGTCTTTGTCGCTGTGCAGTCTGCGACCAAACCTTCGCAGAATCCAGCGAGCCTCGTGGGGTTTGGAGGTTGGCTAATGCTGCTTGCGATCCTTCAGGCTTTCTCGCCGCTACGCACACTCGTGTCTTTGGGTTCATCGAGTGAAGGCTACCGACAGCTCATGGCGCTCCCGAATGGCACTTTGGCGGTCTATGGCGAGGTTGCCCTCTTGCTGGCGTTTGTGGTGTTCCAGGTGGTTGTGCTCGTTACGATGCTGCGGCGGAGTTACCGCTTCAAGCAGCTATTCCTGTACCAGTGGTTTGTAATACCAATCGTATTTATTCTGGACACGGCTTGGATTTCAGCGGTTCTTGGCATTCCGGTGAGCCAGGTGCTTGCCGGAAATGCGCTGATAGCGCCTATAGTGTCTTTAGCCCTGACCGGAATTTGGGTCGCCTACGTCTACAAGTCAGTCAGGGTGAAGAACACGTTCACCAAGACGGGCGCGTCTGGTCAAGTCGTAAGTGTGCCATAGAGCCGATCGGCAATTTTACCGAGCATGCTTGGGCCGTGCGCGCGGAAACGGCACGACGGTCAGTGGCGCCTTGCGGAATTCCGCGATGGCTATTTCCTCGATCAGGGAATCCAGCGCCTCGCTGACGCGTTGGCTCGTTTCATCCATGCCGCAGAGCCGGTTTTGGGCGCACTCCAAGAGCTCGCGCGCAGCGGCGAAGTCGCTTCGCATGACATCACCCATTTGATTTTACCCGCCGCCCGGTCATTGTCGGCGCGCTAAATTGAGCGATTGCTAATATACACAGGGGCATTTTAATCGAATGGCTTTAAATGCCCGGTAGCAGGATGCGAGCGGTACCCATCGCCCTGTTGCATCAGTTGGTTCGATTTTACTGAATTTTTCTGATGGCCTGATGGCCTGATGGCCCGGGCTTTGCGTTGCAGACCGCGGGGATCAGTCCTGATACGATCTTGGACGGCTTAGAAATTTTCTGGCGGCAGCGATCTGGCGTCGATGCTCGCGAAGGAAAGTCAGGCTGAAACAAATCGAAAAGGCCAGTCCTGAAAGGATTATCGTTGTTTGCGAGGTTGGATCAGGATCGGGAATTATCAGGAAGCGGAAACCGAACGCCAACGCGAGGGCAACAAGGCTGCCATACATGCCACCAATAAAGGGGGCGATCGTGCGTTTCTGCTCCAACAGAGACTCCTATGGTTTCCACTAGGGAATATAAGCGTTGGAACTGATATGCTACGGTCCCAACCTGTGGAAATCGGGGATGAGCAGATATCGACCGCCTTAAGACGTTCTCACAAGAGGCGCTTGCTGGTGCCCCGGACCGCGATAAGGCCCAAATCCAACTTGAGCGTTCCACCAGAATTTGACCAGAAATCAATCGGATAGAAAGGGCCTCTTCCTCTGAAGCAGTTAAGCCCGTGCACCGCTTTGTACCCGAGCGTTGGACCTACTGTTAACCTCGTTTGGCCGCTTTCAGGTGCCGGCGATTTTGATCGGTTCGGGAAACGGGCTCGCAAGTTTCTTCCAGAGCAATGAGTTCCGCCGCGACCGGCCAAGGCCCGCCATCTGCCCGCGCCAGACCCAATTCGGTGCGATTTCCCGCGTCGGTTGCATCGCAGCCCCAGACACGCTATCATTAGCTTCTTACGTTCCCGGGGGGGAAGGTGGATGAGAATCGTCCATAGGGTCGGTCCAGTTCTAGATCAGGCGATTGCCGCAGTCCTCAACAGGGCCGGCCATGGGGACACCGTTTCGGTCAAAGCAGCATTGAACCAAGTTCGGCAGGATGCACCTGGTTTGGTCGCATCCAACGACGATTTAACCGAAGCTATCCTCGAAGTAGCTGCTGCCCTGGGCCTGTTCGTGGCTTTCGATGAGCGCGATACGTTCAATCCAGCTTAGTTATCCGACGAGTTGCGTTCAAAGCTGAAGGTGACCGTTATGGCAACCCGAGATTTCGATCGTGGCTTCCGAGAATTGTTCGGAAGGCAATCGCCGGAAGTTATATTGGCTTCCTTCCGCCTCTATTTTGACAGCGTCGGGTAAGACGAAATCCTTTTTGCCATCCAGCACCATCGCGACAACAGCCTGCTTCGGCTCAATTGTGGTTTGTCCGAACTGGCACTGGTAGCGTTCCGACCATGAACCGAATACGATGCGGGGTTGGTTCCCCCGTAGGTTCCCCCGGACAAACGATCTGGGATGATCCCAAACCAAGGCCGTTGATTTTATTTTGTTTATTCGAGTTTCTGGTGCCCCCGGACGGAATCGAACCGCCGACCTTCGGTTTACAAAACCGCAATTGCTTATTGATTTTACTAGATAATTTGGCCCCGTGTTGCATATATGTTGCATGGACTCCGTTGTAACACGCGGAATCAACCAAGAAGGGCGGTTTCCATCTCGGCAATTTTTGCGCGGTCGTAGTCTTCGGATTTGAACAAATATCCATAAACATCGTACGTCATTGCAAGCGATGCGTGCCCCATCAAGTCCTGAACTTTCTTAGGCGGAAAGCCTTGCTCGATGAATAGCGCAGCCGCGGCGTGGCGGAGGGCGTGAAGGCTGTACTTTGCGTCGACTATCGGCTTGCCGTCTTCATCCTTCTCCTCTGTCTCAACCGTGACGCCTGCCTTTATCTGCACCGGCCAGAACATGCGGTGAAGCAGATTGGCGTGCCCCTCGACGTTGCCTTCGCCGTTGGGAAACACGAGGTCATGCTCGCCTTTCGGGCATTCCTTGCGCCATGCCTTGAGCATCGTCACAGTACTATCCGAAATCGGGATGTCGCGCGTGCCCGCGTCCGATTTGGGTGGGCCGAACTTATTGTATCGATCGACGCGCCGCCGAACATGAACGATGCCAGCATCTAGGTCGACGTCGCGCCATTGGATGCCGCGAAGTTCGCTGGCGCGCATTCCTGTTAACATTGCGGTGCGAACGAAGGGGATCCACCGCGCTGGCGTGTGCTTCAGAATGGCTCGCAGTTCGTCCTTGGTGGGCATCTCCGGCCGCTTCTTGTCGCGCGTGGCTGATGGCATCTGAATGTCGCGAGCTGGATTGATAGCGGCATGGCCGCGGGAAACAGCGTGCTTATAGATCGAGGTGAGGGCACCATGAACCTTCGCCAGGGATGATGCAGACATTGTTCCGGTAAGATCATCTATAAAAGTCTGTATCGCGGGCGAGGTGAGTGCAGCCAACTTCGTGGCGCCGAATTTAGGCTTTATGTAAAGTTCGTATGTCGACTTGTAGCGCGCAACAGTGGCGCGCTCCCTGCCGTTCTTCTCCGCCTGCGCCAGCCAAAGCTTTGATGCCTTGTCGACTGTGATGCTTGCGCTATCCGCGACATGCGTACCAGATCGAACCTGCCCGCGCGCCGTCAATAGGAAGTCGTCTGCAGCCTTCTTGGTGGCGAATTGCTTATGTCTCCGCTTGCCGCCGCCATCGCGGTAATCGGCCTGCCAAACGATTTTCCCAGATGGAAGTTCGCGCTTTCGAATCGTTGCCATGGTCTGTCGTCTCCTTTGGAAAGGTGACGTTATATGACCATCGGTTTTTATGCAACACGTTGCAACACGAGTAATAGGTGCAACACGTCGCAGCCAGCGAAATAACTTGACTTAAAAGGCGAAAACGACTATAAGTTGTAATAAGTCGGCGCTTGCCGCCGCGACTCGCTTCTCCCGCCAAATTGAACGGCGGCCCTAACCCCAGTCTTTCACATTCAATCTTTGAACGCGCGTCGGCGTGTGTGGATTTCCGCGCCTCATGGGCGTTGGTTACAACGGGGAATTTCATGACAACAAACGACAACTCACCGCTTGCCGCCGATATCCTGCGCGGCGCTGACGCGATTGCCAAACACCTCGGCTTTCCGCGCCGCGCTATTTATCATCTCGTCTCGAAAGGCGGCTTGCCGCACTTCCGTCTCGGCGAAACCGTCTGTGCTCGCAAGTCGACGCTGGGTGCTTGGATTGAACAACAAGAGGCGAGGGCTGCTTAACCGCACCCCGATAACAAAAACCCACCGCGGAACCAACTGCGGCAACTTCCTAAACGGGAACCACCCACTTGCACATTTTAAGCATCAAACCCGAGCCACCAGGCTGCGGGAACGTCATCGCGCGCTTCGACGTCGCGCTGACTGACGAATTGCGCCTGTTCGGTTTGCGTCTCACCGAACGCACGGCCGGCGGCTACGCGGTATATGCACCGAACGCAATGGGACGCCGCTGCGCGACTTTCTCGGAAAAACTTGTTCACGAAATCGCCCGCGCCGCACTCGCCGCGCTGAAGGAGCCGACGCCGAATGACCGCAACGCATCCTAAGCCATCGCTCACCCGCGAATATTGGACACACAACGTAGGCGAACCGACCGGCCCAGTTGCGCAGTTTAGGATGTCACAGCTTATAGACTATGATCTGCGGCTGACCGATCCGGCGCGCATCGTCTATCGCTTCTTGATTGGCTGGTACATGCGCAGCAACGGCGATGCGCTTGCATCTGTTCGGCACATCGTGACTACCATGAGAACCCGTGCCCCTGATGGCGCTAGGCATCTTTCCCGCTCAGCCGTGCAGCGGGCGATTATCCTCCTCATCGAAACCGGATGGCTTGTGCGTCGCTTCACTGGGAAGGGGCGCAGCGGCTCGCGGTATGTGCCGGTGCTCAACGTCTTGGAGCTTGCCGCACAGGGCAGCTTGCCATCGGTAGAAATCGATAGCGTCCCACTCTACCGGGACACAAACGAGGAATCCGTAGCGTCCCACTCTACCGGGACAGAGGTGTCCCACTCTACCGGGACACTGAGCGCCGTAGCGTCCCACTTGCCGGGACAAAGACCCTCATACATTAACCCGTCGACAGACCGGGTTACATGTAAGGAGGACAATGAATGCGCCGCGGCTATGCCGCCGCCCGTGTCTGGGCTTTCGCCCGCCACGGCGGGACCGGCGCAAGGTAAAGAGAAGACGCCATTCGAAGAACTCTATCGCGAGTATGGAGTCCGCGCAGAAGTTGGTGCCGCAAGGCGCGCGTATGACGAGCTTGCGCCAGACGCAGAGTTGCATGCTGCGATGGTGGATTCTGCGCGCGCATGGCGGGAGGCGGCTGGTGGAAGCATTGAGCGAATGCATCTGCGGCGCTGGATAGCAGAGCAGCGATATCTGGAGGATCCAAAAGGCGAGAGGAAGACGAAGGAACGGAAGCCCAAGCCAGCCAAGCCTGCGAAGGACGTCGAAGCGGCAAAGCCTGTGCCGGCAAAGCCAGTTGCCAAGCCAGCGGATCCCTTCCGGCCGATGCGACAGGTCTTCACAATCCTTGAGGCAAATGAAGTGACGGTAGACGAGGACAAGTGGCTCGATCTAGTTCTCGTGGACGAAGATGGCAAAGGCGAAGATATATCGATCTGCGTGGAGGCGCCGGATGAGGACCGCCAATGCAAGGGGCAGAGAAATCTCGACCGAATCCTGAGCGCTACCGGCCTGATCTCGTGCGACGACGCAAGTAAGCTTGTCGGCGAAAAATTCGTGCGAGCACTTTACAGCAAGTTCGGTGAATTCGAATACGAGCGTGTACCGGAAAATAATGCAGGATTCGTCGTCGTAGACGAGCCGCGGCCTACTGCTAGTGCTCCCCGGAATCGCGTGCGCTTTGTACCGCGCTTCTCAATTGTGCCGAAGGCACAAACCGCCACTCGGGAAAAGGCAAAGGAATGGGCTGCGAAATTTAATGACGACGAAATGGGAGAGGCAGCATGACACTATTCGACCGACCAGACACCGCGACAATGAGCAAAACGCCTATGTCGGCTCGCCGAGCTCTGCCTCGTTTCTTGCCGTCGGCGGGCGCTCGTCATCGACAGGCGGCAATAACAATGCTTCGGCCTCGGCGCGGCCGTAGTCTCTACCGATTTGAAATGCCAAGTACAGCGCGCCAAGGCTGAATAATAGTCGAAGCATGGTGTCTCCCTTCGATTCATAACCCGACGAGCGGCAGTTTTGTTCCGCATCGTCGGAACCTCAAGGTTCGACACTCGTTGCCACCGATTGGCGAGGAGACGCAGAGATGGCCCGAAAGAAAACAAGCGACACGAGCCGCGTAGTGAAGGGGCAAGAGCTTGAAGTCGAGCACCTGGCGGAGGTGACGGACGTGACGCCCAAACAGGCGCGGGCGCTGCTTCGCAAACATGGCGCCGACTGGCAGCGGCTGAAGGACGAAGCCGAAAACTTGAAGCAAGAGGACTAGGTATCCAATCTCCGGCCGGATGCGTTTCCGCCGTACCAACCGGTGGGTCCGTTTACGACCCACCGGGCTTGGCACTTATTTCTACCTGCCAGACTCGACAACATATTCGATAGTCAATGATGCACCTTTGCCCTTGGGAGGCGCCGATATAACGCGGTCAGCGTTACCCTTGCGGGCATACATCACTTCGCAGCAGATCGGCATGCGATGATTTCGACCGGGATAACCACCAACTGACCGATGGAGCTTTCCCGAATTGACGCTGACACTCTTCGCTCCTCGATCTGCTGCGTGGGCAAGCATTTCGGTAAGTGCTGTTTCGAACTGTTCTTTAAACATTAGTGACTCCCTTTGTCTCTGCCTCGCCAATTGATGAGATCCTAAATGCCGCGTCTCTGTTCATTCGTTAGTTACCCCATACGACTTCAGTAACTGTTGTTGCGGAAATACAACAACAGTTTGTTTCTACCGTCCCGCGCCTTGCGGAAACGGACTACCCGGCCTGGCCGGTTCACGCCCTTCTGGCGAAGGGTTTTCATGGGGAATCCGAATGTCATTTAAGCAACTCGATCGCCTCGCCCGCGAGGCCGGCGAGGGCCGATTGCTCGCACTAGAAACGGATTACGGCCGGCGGATACTATCGTTGATGTAGGGTGGCGCATTAGACGGCCTGTCCATAGGCTTCCGCGTTAAGCGCTCGTCACCTGGCAGCGGCACAAGCAAACGCTGGCTCGAGGAGATCAATCTTCTGGAAGTCAGCATAGTTGACGAGCCGAGCAACGACGCGGGTTGCTGTGGTTAAAGAGTCGGCATCCGCTGTCGATCTGGATAGCGCGCTAGCCCGGCTGGCCGAACGGATACGATCCCTATGCTAAGAGCGGGACACAGCCTCCCGCGCGTTACGCATGCGGGCGCGCGAGAGGCAAAAAACTGTAATAGTAATAGCGCTAGTTTGTGGTCCTACGGTCGGCGCCGCTGGGGATGTGATTGACCCCCGCGGGGGGGGGTTACCAAAATCTCTAAAACGGCAGGTTTTTGGCTACCGGTTCGGCCACAACGCGCACATTTTTCCAATTGAAAATATGGGGGTCGGGTCAACGTTTGGGATCGAAAGAAACTCAAAGGGATGCAAATGTACCCACGCAAAATCAACTGAACTCCACAACCCTACTGAAGAAGTCAGCATGCCAAGACTGGTAGCCTTTATCATCGCCCTCACTGCAATCACGACATCTGTGCATGCATCGACCCTAGATGAGGTCTGCCAGATGATGGGTAGGTTCGCAGAGGAAACAATGAAAGCCCGCCAGCACGGGATTCCGCTTCAAAAGGTTCTCGATATCGCGGCAAAGAGCGATGTGGAGATAATGCGCAAGGCCCTCCGGGCCATGGCAATCGAGGCGTGGAACCAGTCGCGTTACGGCACCGAAGAGATGCAGGACCGCGCTATTGGCGAATTCCGTGACCAAGTACAGATGACATGCCTGCAACAGGGTGGCTTATAGGCTCAAACCATCATTCTCGTGGATTGGTCGCCGCCTGTGGACGATGATATCCGGTGGGGGTGGTGGTTTAGGTAGTTCAGTACCAATGGAAATAGACGCCTATTGGGAAAATCGCACCAACTGCAGCTGCAGCAGACGCAACCGCGGCAACGGCCAATTCCCATGTCCCTAAGGTAATGCGTTGCTTCAAGACGACGGCTTGCCCACGCCAGAACAACTGGCCGGCATCGTCAATCTGAAAGCCGTCTAATTCGTCCATGCCGATCGTTCGAACTGCCATCATTTGTCCTTTCGCTGCCGGAAGTCCGCGACCGGGGGTAAAGCGGAAAGTCCGATGAAGAGGTCGCCGCCAGCAATTAAGCCGGCGACGACCGATCTCAGTTAACTCACGCGCACTCGGCGAGTGCGAGCAAATTGTCATTCCACTGGCCGTCGGCGTAGGTGCGGACGTACTTTACCGTTCTGCCCGTTGACCACACCGATATTGGCGCGCTTGCCGCCGACCAATGTGTAGAAGGTATTTGTCTTTTCTTCTATCCATTGGATGACTTGAGCTCTAGTCCATTTCCCGGTCGAATTCCCGAGGTGGGTAATACCTTCATGGGTGTTCTGCCGAGGCAGTTTATTGATACAAGTCACTTGAACGTCTGACATAGAATGCTCCTTTCGAGCGAAGTGGAGCATTCGCATCTGGCATCTTGGGAGGATGTTTATCCATGGTCGTAGCTCCTGTGGCTTGCAAATAAAGCCTCAGGACGCTTTTCTATGCGGAACTTGATTAGCAAGTAAACAGATAGCCTTTTTCTTCACAACAACAATGTGTGAAGCAATTATGTCAGCATTGCTGGCATATTGGCGCACCGCATTCCTTGCGGCCCTTTCATAGGATCCCCCGCCATGAACAATTTCGATGCGCTTTACGCTCTCTTCGCTTGCAATCTCGAGTTCCGCCAGTTCTGCAAAAGCTATGGTTTCGCCCGGCCACATTTGTTTTGCGCTGGGAAGGATGAACGAACCGAAATGGGCCGCGCCAGACCTGAAATCCCCAGCATGAACTTTCACCTTGGCCACTCTAAATCTCCCTATCTTCAGGTTCTGATCGGCTGCTTGCTCGTTCGGGAACGGCTATCTACAAATTGGCTGACTGGATGAGAGTCCGCATCTAACGGTGTGTGCCGCTACGACACTGACGGGGTCGATCCCCCGTCCGACCTCGGCCTTTCCCAAGAAGCTAGCGGTCACTCCTCTCCTTCGCCTTCATCCAGCGGCATGCAATTCCCGTTCTCGTAACTCCGCCGGAATCGATCAAAATGGCAGTAGTGCGGAACTTCTCCGCGCACGTTTGGATGTCGCCTAAGATCGTCTTGCAAATCGATTCCGGCACCGGCCGAAGATCAACCGTCGGGCGGTTGAGGACCATAAACCCTAGCGCTGGAAACTCGCCATCCAGCCATTCTTGGAAAGTCGAGCCTTTGCCATCAAAGGAGTAGAAAGACCACTCGTTCAACCCGCCGGGCTTTGTCCCGAGCATTGATATGATCAGCCGACATTCGTAAGGTATGGCCGTTACCCACGAGGCCAGTTGCATGTCGGTCACGGCACTCTGCTTGGTGGCTAAGTCGGCTGTGCGCCCTGGCCTGGCACATGTCCAAAATATCGCGCCGCCATGCTCTGCTGGTAGTTGCCAACGTTTGAGCTGATGAAGCCTCTTCATGGTTCCAATCCGCCTATTGCTGGACCCGATCGCGCGCGCTTCGCCGTTAAGACCCTTTCCGCACTAGGAGAGTTGCCAGCACGTTCTGCATTGCGACATGTTCCTGGCTATTGATCGCAACCTCCCAAGTGTCATTGTGCTTGTGCCAGGCTAGGTTTGCGTTTCATAGCGCCTGCCTAAAGGCTTTCGGATCTATACCCACCGATCGAGCCATATCCGCGGCGCTGGTTATCTTGGCCGCCGCACTCGCCGCTTTTGTTATCCAGAACCGGCGCGATTGCCCACCGCCGTAATATGAGGCGTGCCGCCATAGTCACGGGCGATCGCCTTCGTGTCATTGATACAGCTGAAGGCGTCCCAACCAGTTGCCCGGTTTAGTTCCGCCAAGGTAGCGCCCTGAGGTCGATGCAGGAGATTGTACATGATCCTACGTTTCGTTCCGAGGCGGGGCTTGTCTGACGAGGCCATTGCAGCTTTCTCCCTACTCACGTCTTCATAGCCGGCACTACCTTCGCGCTTTCCGCCAACCCGCAGCGCGTGCATCCGCCTCAGAACAAACCAGCGCTCGCCCTTCGCCTTAGCGATCTTCGTATCGGCATAGAACTTCTGTCCAGGCATGTGGTAGATGCGCTCGCCGTCGGCCGAGATGTTGCCCTTGATGTTGCAACCAGAGCCAAGCAGACCGAAGCCGGTCGATTGCTCTCTGACCGTCTCGACCTTGTCGGCGTTCGCATCCCGCCAGTCCCATGGCTGATCGAAGCGGCCCTGCCAAACTCCGCGATGCGCGGCGACAACAGGGTTCCGAACCGGAAGCAAAATGTCCATCGATCATTGCGCAGCACCCGCGTCCGGCATTCAGCGTAGCATGGCTGCCCGGATGAAGACCGCAGCGGCCAGAACGACGATGGCGGCAATCACCAAGACCGGGCCATATCTGCGCGGCTGGACGTCCGGCTGGTCCTCAGCGGGCGCATCGCATTGGCATAGCTCACCTGGTTGGTGAACTTCGGCGCTTACGAGGCCGACATCGCATCTTTTGCCGGAGCATTGCCGGCGGACTCCGCGAATCGATGCCGGGCGCGAAGGGGACCGACCCGGGCACCGTCGCGGCTGCGGCTCCCGTGGAAACGGACGCCTCGCGCCCTTTGCGGGCTTCGCACAAAAGGTGCTGCGTCGGTCATCATCGGAATCCTTTTCAGGGCATCAGTGTCTTGAAAGCTCCGACGAGCGGAAAACCAGCAGAACCTCCTTCCAGGAACAACGGGCGATCAAGCGGGTTAGGCTGCCGGCGAGAAATCGGTAATCAAGGAGCAAAGATGCTTGGAAAGCTTCGCGCCGGTTGCGCGGCGGTTCGGCAACAGCATCACGCATGTCGAGAGTGGTCATGCCTATCCACATCGCGGCGGCCGCTAGTGGTTCGCGGCATGAATAGGACAACAGCAGCCGCCGTGCTGCTTGGCGCCGGGTTGGCTGGCCTGGCGTTGTACAACGGCGCTCGCGCCAAACGCGCGCTTTTCTCGCGTGCGTCGGGGCGCTTCGTCGAGGCGGCAGGAGTACGCCTGCACGTCCTTGAGCAGGGCAGCGGGATGCCGTTGATCCTGCTGCACGGAAACGGGTCGTCGGCCGAGGATTTCAAGACCAGCGGCATGCTCGACGAGGCGGCCAAGAGATACCGGGTGCTCGCCTTTGACCGGCCCGGCTTCGGCAGGAGCACGCGACCGCGAGGAAAATGGTGGACGGCGGCCGCGCAGGCCGATCTCATTCATGCCGCCGTCTCGCAGCTTGGGATCGAAAGGTATCTCGTTCTGGGGCATTCCTGGGGTGCGTCGGTGGCTCTCCAGCTTGCGCGCCGTCATCCCGCCTCGGTCGCCGGCATCGTGCTTGTTTCCGGCTCCTATCATCCACCGCCGCGCCTCGGCCTCGTACTGGCGGCGCTGCCGGCCTTGCCTGTCGCCGGTGGTGTTTTCCGCCACACCTTGCTGCCGCTGCTTGTGCGGATTACCTGGCCGCTGACCATGGCCAAGATATTCAGCCCCGGCATAATCTCTGCCGAGTTTGCTTCGTCGACAAAGGACGTCGTCAGCCGGCCATCGCAACTGCTCTCGATCGCTGCGGAGGCGGCACTGATGCTGGCCGCGGCACTGGCCGGCGGCCGCTCCGCCCGGTACAAGGAGCTGTCGCTGCCCACCGGTATTGTTGCCGGGGCCGGCGACCGGTTGTTCGACGCCCAGGCCGAGGCTATTCGACTGCAAGCCGAAATTCACGGTTCCCTTGTCGATATCATCCCGCACGCCGGCCACATGGTCCACCACGCCGCACTGAAAGCCGTTCTCGCCATGGTCGACAAGGTCGCTGCTGCGGGCAGGGGCGAACCTGCATGATCCACTTCACCGCCAACACGCATTTCAGCGATCTTCGTATGGCGCATCGATCACCGTCCGCTCCCAACGGAACGCCGGGCGCCGCGCGGCCGTTGTCCCGGGATCGGAAGGTGAGACGTGGATAGAGAGACCTCCAATGCCGGAAAGGCTGAGCAGGCCGAGCAATTTGATGGCGCGTCTGCGAAACAGTGCGAACTTGCAACAGGAGGAGAAGGCGACACACCGCCAGCTGCCGCGGTAGCTGCGGCATTGATCAGCGCTTTGGAAACCACTCGAAATGGGGACCTGCTCCATATCGCGAGTTCCGAACGCAGTGCCGCTGACATCACACAGGCATTGCGCCGCTTCCTCCCAGCAGCTGACATCCTGTATTTGCCGCCGTGGGATTGCCTGCCATACGACAGGGTGTGGCCCACTCGCGCCACTATGGGACGGCGGGTCAGCGTTCTTCATGCTGTTGCGGCCGCTACGAAAGGACCCCGCATCACGGTTACTTCGGTCGAATCTGCCCTACAGAGGGTACCGCCTCCCTCGGTAATCGGCCAGGGTTTCGCCACCCTGCAGATTGGGCAAAAGGTGGACCCGAGGGCACTTCGGGTATTGGCTGAGAGAACTGGATATGTTGTCGACGATCGGGTCGATGAACCAGGCGAGATAGCCATCCGCGGCGATCTTATCGACGTTTTTCCTGCTGACCGTGACTGCCCTGTTCGTGTTGTACTGGGGGTTGGCGGCGCCATCTCCGAACTTAAGACATATGACCCAATCACTCAACGAAGCGAGCGATCGCTGCACAGAGTCATAGTTGGCCCGGCGTCCGAGCTCATGTTGGAAGCTGGCAACGAGTTCGACCCTGCAGCGATGCGCACGATCCCGATGGAGGAACGTCTAGTCTCGCTCTATTCCGACTTGCCGGCGCTCTTCGATGTGGCATCAACAGCTTCCATCTGCTTCCTGGATGGATTGGAAGAAATCTCGCTCGCTCGCGTCTTGGACCTCATAGAGGACGCGTGGCGCGGCAGGCGGCAAGTATCGGCGATGGCGCGGCCCGCGGCGAAACAATTTTATTTGTCGCGTGAGGAATGGGACGACTCGCTACGGGATCGCCATTGCTTGCGTCTTACGATCCCGGTTGGCCGAATTCCCAAATTCTTCCACCTGCCGCGAGCCGCGCACGAATTCGCCGAGTTCGCCCAGGCGCGCGCAAGCTCGGGATTTAGTGTGGTGGTCACAGGCGAAGCTTCGGAACTGCGCCGAGCAGAGCGGCTGCTCGACCGTAAGTTCGGTCGCAACATGGACCCAGTCGCCGATTGGCCGCAAATCCTCTCTGTCGAAAGAGGCTCTCTTCTCAGGGCGGAATTCGATCTCACGGAGGGCTTTGTCGACGAACCATCCCGAATTGCGGTCATTGCGGCAGCGGACATATTCGGCCCGTCATCGACTGCAAACGCGGGCTCCGGTGGCGGCATAGTCGAACCCGAACTGCGGGTCGGCGATCTGGTTGTCCATGAAGACCATGGCGTGGGCGTCCTTGCCGCGATCGAACAAATTGAAGTGGCTGGCCTGCAACAGGATGTCGTGAAGCTTGAATATCATGGTGGCGCTTCCTTGCTGGTACCAGTGGAGGAGTTTGGCCGTATATGGCGCTATGGATCCGAGCCAGATGCGATAGCCTTGGACCGACTAGATGGTGAAGGCTGGAAGAAGCGGCGCCAGTCTGTAGTCCGCGAGATCGAGAAGGTGGCCAAGCGGCTGGTCGCCATTGCGAAGGCCAGGTCGTGCCAGTCCGCCGAATTGATCAAGCCGCCGCGTGCCGACCTTGCTCGCTTCGCGGCGCGATTCCCTTACCCCGCGACCCCCGACCAAGCCGCCGCAATCCGAGCCGTGATGGATGACCTGTCCTCGGGCAAAACGATGAACCGGCTGGTCTGCGGCGACGTCGGCTTTGGAAAGACCGAGGTGGCGCTTCGGGCGTGTGCTGCGGCCGCGTTTTGTGGCAAGCAGGTTGCTATCGTTGCGCCCACCACGGTGCTCGCGCGTCAGCACTACGAGACGTTCTGCCGGCGTTTCGCAGGGTTCAACATCCAAGTTGCTCACCTTTCCAGGGTGGTCGGATCGACAGAGACAAGGAAAGTGAAGGACGGTCTGAGAAGCGGCAACATTGCAGTCGTGGTCGGGACCCATGCTGTTGCGGCCAAAGGGGTGTCCTTTAGCCATCTCGGGCTGCTCGTAATCGACGAAGAGCATCGGTTCGGGGCCAAGCTGAAGCAATCACTGCGACGGTTGGCGCCATGCCTCCACACACTGACCATGAGCGCTACGCCGATACCCCGAACGCTTCAATTGGCGATGGCGGGCGCGCAGGAAGTCAGCGTCCTGAACACACCACCTGCCAAGCGGCGTCCGGTTCGCACCATCCTGGCTCCTTTCGATGCCGGCTCGGCCAAGGCTGCTCTATTGCGCGAATACCGCCGCGGAGGACAAAGCTTCTTTGTCGTTCCACGCATAGAGGACATCGAGACTGTCGTTGAACAACTGGGCAGGCTGGTTCCGCAGCTCTCGGTGAAAATCGCGCATGGCGAAATGAAAGGGCGTGAGCTGGACGAGATAGTTGTCCGGTTCGCCGCAGGCGAAGGCGACATTTTGTTGGCCACTGACATCATCGAAAGCGGACTTGATATACCGCGGGCAAACACCATTCTCGTATGGCGGGCTGACCGTTTCGGACTTGCACAACTCCACCAGCTTCGGGGTCGTGTAGGCAGAGGAAGGATGCAAGGCATTGCACTTCTCTTGACCGAGCCCGGCAAGGAATTGGCTGACGCCACAAGGTCCCGGCTTTCGGCTCTTGTAGCTCTCGACCGGCTTGGCTCTGGCCTGGCCATCAGCCAAAGGGACCTCGACCTGCGCGGCGCCGGCGATCTTTTCGGCGAAGAACAGGCGGGCCACGTCAAGCTGATCGGCGTCGGGCTCTATCATCGACTGCTCCAGCGTGCCTCATCGATTGCTCGAGGCGTGCCCGGCTCTGACACGCAACTTCCGGACATCAACTTGCAGGCCGGAGGGTCATTCCCAGAAAGCTATGTGCCGGAGCCAGCCATACGCCTCAGCCTGTATTCGCGGTTGTTCCGCATGAGCACGCATTTTGATATCAATGCATTTGCCGATGAGGTGGAGGATCGCTTCGGAGCCATGCCGAGCGAAGTGGCCACGCTGCTGGAGGTAAGCCGACTGCGAATAGATGCAGCGGAGTTAGGCTTGAGCCAGGTCGACGTAGGACCCGAAGCGATTGCGATCTCCTTTCGCACAAAGGCCTCCGCATCGGTCCGGCAGAATCTTATTGGGCTGGACGGGTTCGAATTTCGGCGAGGCCGCTTGATCTGCAGGCCATCAACCAAAGCAGGTGTCGCAAAACTCGAAGTTCTACGAAGCGTGATCGATTCCATTCGCTCGGCACACCCAGCACGTGAGCTAAACGCCAGAACGATTGCCGGTCAAAGCACAATCGGCCCTTAGCGGCCCAGGCTGCGAATTGCGTGTACCGACATATTGTTCCACGAGAATCTTCAAGCTGTCGCATCTCGCCTTTTCAGAGCGTCACAGGACTCACGCCGGGGGTCATCGACGCCGTTTCAAAATCCCCGACTATGCGCAACCGAGCGCGCAGCTCACATCGTGAAGAGGCAGACACGCCTCAGGGCCGCTGAGGCGGTGTTTCGCCACCGTTCTCGCCTCAGACGATCGCGATTGGCTAGGGGTGGATTACAAGACGCATGTTCTGGCGCAACCGCGACTTCTAGAATGGTCGCCGGCTATGTCCGCTTCCAGAACATGGCAAAGCTGACCTTAACGGCTTAAACGCGGCGGATTGGCTCAGCCAATACCGGCGCTCTAGCGAACGATCAGTTCGGCGCGCCCGCTTCGGAATTCGTGCTTGGTAAGAAATGAAACGATCGCTGCAGCGATTTTGCCTCCGCCCTGTTCCGAAGGCTCGATGGCGTTGGCAAAGTCGGCGTCCTCGTCGCAGATAATGCGAAGGTCGATCACTGGAACGCCGCGCCCAGCGGCTGCCCGTGTAATGCAGTCATTGAGGACCGAGAGGGCCGTTACCGCAATGCGCCTCTCCTCAGGGTTTGCATACCGGACGTCGTAGATCGTACAAACGGCGGTGGGCAGTTTGACAGCCAGAACGGCATCCAGCGTCGACCGATACTCTAGGCAAAACTGCTCTCTTATTTCGGCCAGTTTTAGCAGGGCGTCGGCGACGGACCGCGACGGAGCGTCCAAAACAGAGGAAACGCCGAGCGCGTCGTTACCTCCCATGCTGACCACCAGATGAGTGGCGTCGGCTGGCAGACGGTCCAGCTGCTGGCGCACCCCTGCCATGACGCTGCCGTCTACGGCAAGCAGGTCGGCCGACCATCCGATCGGAAGCTGGCGCACCAAATGGGCCAGTACATCTGCTCCGCCGGTCACATAGGCACGATTGTCAAAAACCGAATCGCCAAGAAGCACAATTTTGTTCGTCATACCCGCATCCTCGGCGAAACTGGCTTGCATGGGCGCGAATGCCGGTCCCGCCGCAGCGGCCAGCAAGAAGCTCCTCCGCGATACCGGGAACTTGACCAGACTTGCGTCTCCATGGGCTCTCGCTCGCCAAGTAGTTAGCGGCGAGGCCGGGTGCGGCAACACCGTCCGAATTAAACGCCGGTCGCCCCCAGACGATTGGTCGCTATGTCTCTGGAGGGCTCCTTACTACCTGAAATCAATTAAGCTGCCTAAACCACGGGACTTTCGATAAGAACGGCCGCGCTCGCTCGGCATAGTATTCTACCCTCCTTGCAACAACGACAATGGAGAGCAAGATGACCAGCACCAATAATCTCTACAGCCGACAGCTTTTAAGAGAAGATCAGCGCGAGGTCGACTTCCAGTTCAGGACCGCTGGTCGGGATGACAAGCTTTTAGCTTCATCTGAGCGCATACAAATAGGCCGCGACGTCGCGAGCCTCCTGCTCCGAAATGCCGGTCGAAGGCATTGCCGTATGCGGATTGATTTCCCTGGCGACCCGAATCCAGCGGATCAGGTTCTCTGGATTATTGGACAAAACCCCGCCGACATAAACCTTGGTGGCCAGCGTGGCGTCCAAGCGCGGGCCGACCAGTCCATGCGCGCCGGGGACGCCGGTGATTGTATGGCAACCGGCGCAACCATTGGCCATCATGATCGATATGGCACGGGTAGCAATGCCACCGGTTGCATTATTGGCTTCCCGTATGACCCTATCAGTGCGTTGTAACCACCATGTCAGCGCCGCTAAAATCGCCAGCACGACAATGGCGCTCGTGCCGAAAACCAGCCTAGACAGGTCGGAACGCAAGCGACGCCTCCCGGCTTTTCTGTCCGCTCGAGCGGATCCACAAGCCCGCCAGTAACAAAGCAGCTCCGCCGTAGATCAGGCCGGCCGGAACCCACATGACCAGGCCGGCGAGTTGCTGGTCCTCAAGCGGACTGAGGCGCCACAATTGCGCGCCGGCGGCATTGTCGGGGTACCAAAGTCTCGGCGAGACCACGAGCAGCACCCCAAGCAGACCGGTGTGCAGCGAAGTGAAGAAGAGATGCATGACTGCGCTGCCATAGGTTTGTTCACGGCCGGGACGCGGCAGCAGCGCCCACCAGAACAAGACGCCGGTGCCGAAGAAGCTGGCATGCTGGGCATAGTGCAGGAAACCGCGTTCAAGCGCAGCCTCGAACGGCGCCGGCACGTGCCACGCCCATATCGCGATAGCATGCAGGATGGTGGCGGCGACGGGACGGCTCGTCGCGGCCCAGACGGCCTGAAGCATTTTCGCGTGCCCGGCTGCGCCAAGCGTCTGCCGTAGCGAGATCGGCAGTGCCCACATCATCGCAGCCACCGGACGGGAGGCGACCAGCAGAGGCGCTGCGACCGCCATGAGCAATTCGTGCTCGATCATATGTGCGGTGAATACGCGCTCGCCCAATGCATGAAGCGGGCTGACGAGCGCAGACGCCAATACGGCCCAGCCCGCAGCGAACAGCAGGGCCTGTCGCGATCGCAACGGGCGGCCGCGACCGCTCCTACGCCACAGTCGAATGGCGCCTGCCGCATAGAACAATGCGATCGTCGCCAACGGCAGCGTGATCGGCAGCGCCATCGTCCACCCCGGGGCGCTGCCGCCATAGCAGATCGAGGTCGAGAAGAGCGCATCGAAGCTCATCGCACACACTCGTCGAGAATGAGCGAGGCGGCGCCTTGCATGATGATGACCAGCGCAAACAGCACTGCAGTCAGAATGCCCAGATTGCCAACAAAAGCTTCAGTGCCGCGCGTGCGCTCCGGTTTGAAGGAGGCGCCGCCCTGTTGCCGTGCCCGCCACGATAGCGCCCCGCCAACCAGAGACATTATCGCAAGCACCAGTGCGATGAAGGGTATGACAGGAATCCGGTGGGCGCACTGCCATTCCACAACGGCGTAATTCAGTTGCGTCGACACGGCCCAGGCCAAAGGCCCCGACAAGAGACCGGCCCATGAGGTGCCTGACTGAAGCGCGCGCATCTCAATCAAGCCTCGGCATCCAATAGATTAGGAGATAGATCGGAATCCAGGTCACGACCACGAAGTCCCAGTAGAAGACGTTGTCACCGACGTCAGCGAAACGTCGGCCACTGTTGGCGTGGCGCGTGAACATCAAAGCGGTCAATACCAGCGTGTCGCCGACATCGGTGATCAGGTGCGCGGTGTGCAGGCCGAGCATGACCCAGAGCATCGAGCCGTAGGCGTTGGTGTCCCAATAGATGTTGAGGGCTGGAAACTCGAACCAGCGCACGACAAGCGGCGCGATTCCGAGCAGCGACATGACTACGAGGCCGATGCGCACTGGCAGCATCTCGCAAGCCTCGGCATGGCGCTTTAATATGTGGTTGGGGACCAGGCTGGCGAGCAGCAAAAGCGTCACAATCGTGCCCGGCCAGTGGTTCGGCGTCGGCGCGCTCAAAGGCCATTGCGGTGACAGGTACGCGAGGTAAAGATAACTCCCCGCCGCGATCGCAAATCCCATGCCTTCGAGCGCCATGAAGGCGAGAGTACCCCACCAGGTCGGGGTGCGCGGTCCGTGCCCGAAGGTCGGGAGCTCGGAAAGATCTACGGCAGGACGCTGTTTCATTCCTCATCCTCCGCACCGCCTTTCGGCCAGAACCAGCCGATCAAAGTGATGGCGATCGGTCCGGCTCCCCAAACCACTGCCCATGGGCTGAAGATCGAGTAGAGAAAGGTACCCCCGACTGCGAGGGCGGCGAATAGCGGCCAGATCGACGGCGTTGCCGATTTCTCGCGCACGTCCGGATGCGCCTCCGCCACTGTCGAGACGACCAGTTCGCGTGCATCGACCCGAAGCCCCGTCGCTACGGGAAGCGTTCCGCGTTCGGCCCATAGCGGCTCGACGTGCATCACGATCGGAATTCGGGTGAAATTGTAACTCGGCGGCGGCGATGACGTCGCCCATTCCAATGTGCCTGCATTCCAGGGATTGTCGCCGGCCGGGGCGCCCCTCAAGGCGCTGTGCACCAGATTTATGGTGAAAAGCGCGAAGCTCACAAACAGAACGACCGCGCCAGCGGTGATGAACAGATTGATGTCACCCCAGCCGAGCTCCGCCGGATAGGTGTATACCCGTCGCGGCATGCCCCAGATGCCGACAATGTGCATCGGGAAGAACGCCGTATTGAAGCCGATGAAGGCAAGCCAGAAATGCCAGCGCCCGAGGCGCTCGTTCATCATCCGGCCGGTGATCTTGGGAAACCAGAAATAGGCGGCGCCCAGCAAGGGAAATACCGACCCGCCGATGAGCACGTAATGGAAATGCGCGACCACGAAATAGGTGTCGTGAACTTGCAGGTCCAAGGGCACCGAAGCCAGCATTACACCGGTCAGACCACCGGCGACGAAAATGAAGAAGAAGCCGAACACGAACAACAGCGGCGTCCGGATGATCGGCCGACCGTCCCAGAGCGTCGCCAGCCAGCAGAATATCTGCAGTCCGTTCGGAATGGCGATCAGCATGCTCGACGCGGTGAAGAAGCTCGCGCCGAGCTTGGGCAGACCGGTGGTGAACATGTGGTGAACCCAAAGGCCGAACGACAGGAACCCAACGGCGATTAGCGACAGCACCAGCCCTAGATACCCGAACACCGGGCGCCGTGCGAAGGCGGCGATGATCGAGGAGACCATCCCGGTCGCCGGCAGGAAAATGATGTAGACCTCGGGATGGCCGAAGAACCAGAAAAGATGCTGGAAGAGCAATGCGTCGCCGCCTTCGGCGGGGTTGAAGATATGGGTGCCGACCAGCCGGTCCAGGATCAGGAACGTCGAGGCGATCATGACCGCCGGCATCGCGAACACGACCACGAAGGAGGTGACCAGCATCGCCCAGACGTAGAGCGGGATCTTGTCAAGCGACATGCCAGGAGCCCGTTGCTTCAGAACCGTCACGATGGTTGCGACCGCGACCGCTAGAGCAGAGACCTCGGTGTAGGTAATCATCTGCGCCCAGACGTCGGCGCGCTTGCCTGGTCCGAATTCGGGACCGGACAGCGGCACATAGGCGAACCATCCGACATCAGGCGCCATGTTGAGCGCGAACGACACCCAGGCGAACACGCCTCCCGACAGAAAGATCCAGAAGCTGAAGGCGACAAGGCGCGGAAACGCGATATTGCGGGTGCCCACCATCAGCGGCACAAGGTAGATGCCGCTCGCCTGCACGATCGGTACGGCAAACAGGAACATCATCGTCACGCCGTGCATCGTGAACAACTGGTTGTAGAGGTCCGGCCCGATCAGCCCGCGCTCGGGGCCCGACAGTTGGACGCGCATGGCGACCGCGTTCAGCCCGCCGAGGCACAGGAACACGAAGGCGGTGATCAGGTAGCGACAAGCGACAATTTTGTGATCGACGGTCGAAAGCGCGCCGATAATGCCAGATGCGGTCTGCCACGTTTGCGCAAGCCAGCGGTCAAGGCTGACATCGTCGAGGCCGGTGTCGCGCGGGCCGTCGCGCTCAGGGGCCAGATCGCCTTTTGAGGCCAAGTCACGTTTGTGGGTCGAGTCACCTTCGTGAGCAAGGTCGGCGCTGCTCATCTCAAGCCCTCAAGATAGGCGACGATCGCATTCAACTCATCGCCATTCAGATCCACCACCGGCATATGGGCGCCCGGCTTGATCCCCTGCGGATCGGCTATCCATGCCGCAAGGTTGCCGCGGCTCATCGTCAACGTTCCGGCTGCGAGCGTTTGCCTGCTGGCGACATGGGTCAGGTCGGGGGCGACCGTGCCGCCGGCGATGGTGCCGCCGATCTTGTGGCACATCACGCAGGGCCTCTTGAGGAACAGGTCATGGCCCGCTATCGCCTCGGGCGAGGCAGGCGGGGCAGCCGGCCTCAGCTGGTCGTCCAGCCAGGCCTCGAAGACGGGCCGAGGCTTGGCGATGACGAAGGTGCTCATATTGGCGTGCTGAGCACCGCAGAACTCGGCACACTGGCCCCGATAAACGCCGGGCTTGTCCGCCTTGAGATCGAGAACATTCTCGTGACCCGGAATGAGGTCCAGTTTGCCGGCCAGATTCGGCACCCAGAAGGAATGGATGACGTCGGTCGAGGTGAGAATGAGCCGCACCGGCTCGCCTGCCGGGATGTGGATCTCGTTGGCGGTCGTCAGAATGCGGTTCGGCTGGCTGTTTTCATAACGCACCTCCCACCACCACTGATGCCCGGTCACGCGGATTGTCAGCGCGGCATCCGAGCCGATGGCAGCGAGCGTCCTGTTGGCGAAGAAGCTCAACAGCGTTAGCCCGATCAGGATCACCGCGGTGGCCCCGAGCGCCGCAAAAACAATTCGTGTCTTGTGGCGCTCGGAAGCGGCGTCGAGGACAAGCGGATCGTCGATCGGTCGTGCGCGCCGGATCAGGGTCGTGATCAGCACGATCATTACCAGGAGCCAGACCACGGTGCAGAGCGCGGTGAAGAACCAGATCAGCCACGCGAGCTCGCTCGCTGCCGGGCCCTTCGGATCAAGGGCGGATTGCCAGCCGCTGCATCCTGCAAGGGGCAGAATGGAAGCTGCGCCGCACACCACCCAAACAAGGCGTCTCACGGCGACTTCCCCAGTGTCGCGGCATTTGGCAGGCGATTTTCGGATGGGTGCACCATCATGTCGTCGTCGCGCCCAGGCGCGGCGGAGGAGGGTACGTTGCCGCTCAGCGAGCGGACAAAGGCGGCAAGTTCCCAGATCTGGTCGTCGGGGACCCTGTCACGGAAGCTCGGCATCCCGTTCGGGCGTCCGTCTCTGATCGTAGCGTGGATGCTTTCGATTGCACCTCCGTAAATCCACTTTTCGTCCATGAGCGCTGGTCCCATGCCGCCACCGCCATTGGCATGGCATCCCGAACAGTTGAACCAGTTGAACAGACGTTTGCCCTGGCTAAGATGGAACGCGTTTGCCTCGAACGCTGCTGCCTTGTTGTCGGACGGAGACGGCCGCTCGCCGCCTGGCGTAAGGACAGTGACCGGCGTCGGCTGCTTGCCGGAGCCGAGTGCCGACTGAGGGCGGGTGTCGCGTTCCTCGCGCTGGCATCCGGCGATGGCGAGCATTGCGAACAACAGCAAGGGAAGGCAGCGGTTCATTTCAAGGCGCTCCAGCAGTATCGAGCCGGGGCAAGCCATACTGCGCCAGAATCGCGTTGATCTCGGCGCGGTGCTTTGCGAGGGCAGCGTCCACTTCGCCGCGCAGCACATCATCCTCGTGCCGCACGCCCATCGAGATGTCGTAGATCATCGGCAATTGCGGACCGTCTATCCGCGGCTCAACCGGCGTCATCCGCAGCGCCACCTTCTGTCTGGCGGCAAAGTAGCCGGCCAGCGGACCCCAGACGACGGCCATATCGATTTCGCCACTCGCGACCGCTTCGATGATGCGCGCCGGCGGATTCGGCGCAGAATAGTCACCATAGACCGGGAAGCCGGTAAGATGGCCGACGATGCCACGGCGCCCGAGCGCCTGGGCGGGTGGGGAGTTGGCGCCATCATCGCCGATTAGTTGGACACCGATGCGCAGACCACGCAGCCGAGGATCGTTGAATGAGCTGACTTCCGGCGCCTCCTTGCGCGTCACGAAGACGTAGGACGAGCGGTAATATGGCGCGGTGGTGCGCAGTATTTCGAGATTGGCGGGCGTGCCGGGGACGAGATCACACAGACCGGCTTTCAACGTGTTGCGGATGAAGCCGCGGTGCTGCGCCCACCATGTATAGGAAAGGGTTGCGCCAAGTTCCCTGGCGATGATCCCCACGATCTTGTTTTCAAAGCCTGCACCGCTGGCGTTGGAGAAGGGCATGTTGTTGGGATCGGCGCATACCCGCAGCTCGCGCGCATTCGCCGGGGCGGCGACAAGGGACAAGGTTAGTACGCAGATTGTCGCGACAAAATGCCGGGAACGCATTCTCCCCCGTCGCGCAGGCCCGCCGATCGGTTCAAGGCAGCCGGAATACATACAGCGTACCTCCCGGCGTGGTTACGTCCTTCAGATCCTTCATGACGTTCGCGAAGCCGAGCGCAGCGGTGGCGTCGCGCGGGTCGAGATCCCCCGACACGATGGCACCTGCCCAGCCACCGACACCCGACAAGATCGCGACATATTGGTGCCCGTCGGGACCGCGATAGGTGATCGGCTGGCCGATGATGCCGGAAGAGGTCTTGAACTGCCAAAGCAGTTTCCCGGTCGTGGCACTCACCGCCTTGAACCAGCCTTCCATGGTTCCATAGAACACGACATTGCCGGCGGTAACGACGGCACCGCTCCACACCGGAAAGTTCTCCTTCAGGATCCATGCCGGCTTGGCGGCGGCGACATTCCAGGCTGTGAATGCACCGCGATGTCCGCCCGGCCCAGCGATCATGCGGACATTCATGCCGACATACGGCGTGCCGGCGATGTAATTCACCTCGACGCCTTCTTCGTCCATGCACAGATTGTTGTGCGGGATGTAGAGCAAGCCGGTCTTGGGCGAGAATGCCGAGGGCTGCCAATCCTTCAGGCCGGATGCGGTCGGGCAGATGTTGCGTACGACCTTGCCGGTGCTGGTCTCTTTCTCGGGATTTACTATCAGTCGGCCTGTCTTGAGGTCGACTCCCTTGCTGGAATTGACTGGCCCGAATGGTACCGCGGACAAGACCTCGCCCGTCGTGCGATCCAGCAAGTAGACATAGCCGTTGCGTTCCGGCCGGACGAGCACCTTGCGGGGCTTGCCCTGCCAGGTCATATCCAGCAACACCTGCTCGTTGATGCCGTCGTAATCGTGCAAATCGTGCGGGGTCCACTGATAGAACCATTTTGCATTGCCGGTGTCGGGATCGCGGGCAAAAATGCCGGACGTCCACTTGTTGTCGCCGGGTCGCAGGTCGGGATTCCAGGGACCGGGGTTACCGGTACCATGGAAGATCAGGTCCAGATCGGGGTCATAGGAAATCCAGCCCCACACATTGCCGCCGCCGATTTTCCAGGCGTCCGGCGGCCACGATGTGACGCCGAGATCCTTGCCTTTGTCCATGTCGTAATGCGGCTTGAAGTCGGGGCCGATCAGCACCTCGGCATCCGGGCCGGTGCTGTAGGCCGTCCAGATGACATGCCCGTCGCCGGCGTCAAGCGCCTTGATCCAGCCGCGCACGCCCATTTCGCCGCCGGAATTGCCCACCAGAACTTTGCCCTTTACCATCAGCGGCGCCATGGTGATGGTCTCGCCGATGTTGATGTTGCCGATATGGGTATTCCAGACCGGTTTGCCGGTGGCCGCGTCGACAGCGATCGTGTGTCCGTCGAGCGTGTTGAAGTAGATACGCCCGTTGGAGAAAGCCGCACCACGGTTGACCACATCGCAGCAGGCAACACCCTGCGCAGCAGGCTCGGGATTGGGCTCGAACTTCCACTTCATCGGTGCGCCGGGTCTGGCGAGATCAAGCGCGTAGAGAATATTGGGAAAGGGCGTCACGATATACATCGTGTCGCCGACAACCAGCGGCGCAGCCTCCTGGCCCTTGTTCACGCCGGTCGAGAAGGTGAAGGCTACCTGCAGGGTCTTGACATTGTCTTCAGTGATTTCAGCGAGTTCGCTGTAGCGAGTCGAAGCATAGTTCTTCGCCGGCATCGTCCACTGGCCATCGTCAAGTGGGGCTGCTGCAGCAGGCGGCCTTATGGCAGGCTCCGCCGGCTGGGCGACCGCTCCGGCCACGAGCGCGAAGCCCACCAGCAAGGTCCAGCCGATCATCCCCAATTTGGTACGACCATCTATCCTGGCCATTGCCTTGTATCCCCTCTGGCAGGCGCCCCAAATCTTCACCGCCACCTGTTGCACCTGTTTCATTCGTGCATCGAGCCGCCGACCCCGGCGCCGAGCTCCGCTGCTATGTCCGCCTCGCTTCCGGCACATAACGGATGGCCCCAGCCGGAAGCGCTCTTCCCGCCGGGGTCAAGATCATAGACGATGGCGTCTTTGCGATTTGGATTGACGCCGGCCGGCACCTTGTCCAGTCCAAGCGCAGCACGCGTGCGCCATGCGACATTGTGATCGGCACAGGAGGAATCGCCGCTTACACCAAGCCCCCCGATGATCCCTTTTTCATCGTAAAGCGCCAGACCGCCGCCAAATGCGACTACGCCCCCGACGAGCTTTCCCGTCAGCGGGTCGTTGGAACCTCCAAATGTCGTAGGATTGCCGGCATAAGCGGCCGCCTGGTTGACAGGGTTGGTGGCCTGCAGGCCGAACAGGGGGCCGCCCGGCTGGACCGCCGCATAGAGGTTAGCGGTCGAAAGCGCCATGTGGGCAAGGCTGAGCCCGTTGGCCGTACTGGCCTTTTCGGCTGCAACCAGGCGGCTGCCGGGCCATTGGGCGTCGGGCGTGGGACCGCTGAAGGCGACGGCGCAGACTGCTCCGTCGCGAGCGACGATCGCCGCCCATTCATGGGTGTCAAAGCCGCCATTGCCGGGGCCGCCGCTCGCCTTAACGCTTGCCTTGAGGGCGCTGAGGAGTCTGCCATGGTCAGCAGGGCACGGCGCTTGCGCCCAGGCTTTTTGCTCGACGTAGCCGATCGTCAGCAGGAACACACCCAATGCTACTGAGGCAGTCCAATGACGATCCATCGCCCGCGCCGCGTTTATTGAACTCCCCTAACGCATGAGAGGCGCAGAAGTGCCAAACGTCATGAAATAAAATAGCAGATTGATTTGGCTTAGAATCAGCGCGGTTGAGTTCGAACAGTGAAACGGTTCTGAGCCCTCGCGGTTGTGAGGGGCGGGAACCAGCCTCTGCAAGACACGTTGCTAAGTCATCAACCTTCACCAAAGGGATCGGTGCAATGGCGAAAGACATACCTCGCGAGGAAGAGCAACGCGGCACCGGAAAAGTCATCATGTGGGGCGCCGTAATCTCCGCTGTGCTTTTTGTTGCCCTCATGGCCATATTCATCCTCGGGCCGATCTGATCTGGTTGCGGGATTTCGAACTGTCTTTCAGCTGGCTTGCGTGATCAGGCCATAGCCACCGCGCGCGTTGGACCCCAACCTGCCGGGCGGCGCTCTACTTTCTCAAGCTCCCAAAGCGGCGCCGAGTATTAACAAATGTAAAGCCCGTCGGGCGATCGGAACTAACGGTCTGTGGCGACGTTGCGGTGGCAGGAAAACTATGCTGACCAACGGAGACAGACATGACAGACTCGAAAGAACGTCTGGCGCAGTGGCTTCGCGACGCTCACGCTATGGAAGAACAAGCCGAGACCATGTTGAGCGGCCAAATCGGGCGTCTTGAAAATTATCCCGAGATACGCGACCGGATGAGGATGCATCTGGAAGAAACGAGGGAACAAGCAGAACGTCTCGAACAATGCCTCGATCGGATGGGGGAAGGATCATCGACGCTGAAGGATGCCGGCGGCAAGTTAATCGCCATGGGGCAGAGCATCAGCGGTATTTTTGCAGGCGACGAGGTGATGAAAGGATCGCTGGCCAGCTACACATTCGAGCATATGGAAATCGCCAGCTACAAAATGCTCATTGCCGCAGCCGGCGAGGTCGGCGACGCCGAAGTGCAGAGAGTTTGCGAACAAAACCTCCGCGAGGAAGAGGCGATGGCCGATTGGCTGGGAAGCAAACTCGGCACGGTCACCGCCGAGTTCCTGCGGCGCGACGAGCGGGACGCTGACAGCGCGAAACGATGACGTGCCTGTAAATTTGATTGAACGAAAGCGTTATCGCGTTCTGGGCGCCCTTTGGCGGCACTAGACTGATCGACGCCGCTTTCACGTCCCGGGATCCATGCGCGCAAGGGGACAGCGTATCGCGTTTTGGTGCAGCTAGAGCACTCAGCGCAGTCGTGGGAGCCGTGGGCCTGTGTCTGCGTGCCGGAGGCGCGATCGGAGTGTGTCGTTAGACGCGCGGCGGTTGGGCGACGCTCGTCTTCTGGCCAGACGCCTGGCACGGCGCGATGCAGTTCCAGCTTTGGCGATGGCGGGCACACTGCATTACGCCCAGAACAGGCGCGCAAATGACATCTAATTCAGAGAAGGCCGAGGCGGTCGAGCAGTTGCTTGACACACCTGATCTTGCGACCGCACTGGAAAGCGAACAGTTCAAAAAATTCCTTGACCAGGTGCCGATCGCCATAGCGGTGCGGAGCTGACCGCGGAGGAGCGTGTGGTCTACGTCAATCCGGAATTGAGAAACTGTCAGGCCTGACGATCAGGCTCCTTTCGGGCACGGTCATCCACCAGCAGAAGGGCCGGCCTCGCCCCGAGGCCTTTGCCGAGGAAACCGATTTTGTCGGTGCCTTCCGGCTGGAGCGCGTCGGGGACAATCCGGCTCTTGTCGACGTTTATTCAAACATAATCGTGGAGGACAATGGCAAGATCTGCTTCCGGCTGGTGGCGCTGGTCAACTTATCGGCCCATGGCGAAGCGGGGGATCAGCGCTCGGTGGAGGAGCGTGTGGTGGATACATCCCGGTGTCAATAAACGTCGCCATGCCGGCGGGACTGGTCGTGAACGAATTGCTGACCAATTCACTAAACATGCTTTCCAGGGGCGAAAACATGCTTTCCACGGGCGCGAAGGCGGCACGATAACGCTACACAGCATCGTCGATGGCGACGGCTGCCGGGTCATAGTGGCTGACGACGGGATTGTTCCCCGAACCTTTCGACGATGAATATTTCCGCCATTTGCAATGGGCTCACCTGTCGGCGGGGGCGCCGGTGGCGGCATGCGGTGGGCAAAACGCACCCCGCACGTGCTCACCCCCGGCATGC
>NZ_RZTI01000199.1:0-7266 GCF_003997275.1 Mesorhizobium sp. M6A.T.Ce.TU.002.03.1.1 | reverse complement strand
TTGCACGCGCTTTGGGTTTCGGAATCGCCGACCTCGCCGGCTGCGGCAATGAGCATTTTATAGCTGGCGATTTCCATATGCTCGAACGTGTAGCTGGCCAGCGATCCTTTCATCACCTCGTCGCCTGCAAAAATGCCGCTGATGTTCTGCCCGATTGCGATTAGCTTACCGCCGGCATCCTTCAGCGTCGAAGATCCGTCGCCAATCCGGTCGAGGCATTGTTCGAGACGTTTCGCCTGTTGCCTCGTTTCTTCGAGATGCGTGTTCATCCGGTCGCGAATCTCGGGATAGTTTTCCAGACGCTCGATTTGGCCGCTCAAAATGGTCTCAGCCTGTTCTTCCATGGCGTGAGCGTCGCGAAGCCACTGCACCAGACGTTCCTTGGGCTCTGTCATGTCTGTCTCCGTTGGTCAGCATAGTTTTACTGCCGTCGCAACGCCGCCACAGAGCGATCGTTCCAAAGCTTTGTCCCCAGCCGGGAACAAACACTCAACGACCGGCGTTCTTGCGCGAGGCCGGACTGTCAGTGTGCTCGGTCTGGCTGAACGCCCGCTCTATTTGCAATGCAGCGGGCTCGAAGGCTAGCAAATGCCGCGGCCGCGTTTCAATCGCACCTGCCTCAGCCCTCAGGATCTGGCTGTTTGTGAACGCGTCTTTGATCAGGTTTGCGCAGATGAGCAGATCGATCCTTTTAGCCGGGATGCGGAAGTCTTGGCTGTGACGATTGTCGCGGTTTTTCGAAACATTAGTACCGATGAGGGCAAATTGCTGGAAGCCGTCAGGTCTCGTCGACGCTCAAGGAGCGCAGATTAGCGCACTAACTTGCTTGCCAACATGTGATTGGATTAGGTCCAGGCGCAGCTTGCGATCGTGCGCACCTGTCTAGGCGACCCGGTCGGCCCGCGCTCGGAGGAGGAGCGCGGGCGCTAGAAGCCGCTAATTGTGGAATATCCAATCAGCAATCTTCGGTGGTCTTCTTCATTTGCCCGGGGGCGGCGGTCTTGGCGTCCGTGTCCTGCTGACCAGGTGCGGCATCCTGCGCGCTGCCGGTCTGCTGGCCAGGCGCGCAATCCTTGGCCGAGTTCGGGTTCGTGCCGCTGGTGGTGGTGGTGTCAGTTCCCTGATCGGTTGTAGTGGTTGTGGAATTGGTTCCCTGATCGGTGCTGGGCGTGGTCGTAGTCGTGGTCGTGGAGGTTCCGCCCGAAGTACCGCTCGTCGTCTGGGCAAAGGAAAGCCCGGCGGAAAGCGCCAACACGGCCGAGGCTAAAAGGATTCGTTTCATATTCTTTCTCCTGTCTTAAGCGCACGACGCGCTCACAAACCAACATGCGGACAGAGGGAATGTTCCACACTGATGGAGTCTCTGGTCAGCCCTGCAGCTTTCCCATGTAAGGCCGTGCCAAACGACGCTACTCCTCGTCACCAAAACCCAGCAGCGACGCATGGCATCGCCGCGCAGATGCTTGATGCGCAGCTTGACGCCAGGCCCGACCCACTGCGTAGCAGACCGTTTCTTCATGGCCTCGGGCGGCGGTCCGGCGTGTTCCTGCACCCGCTTCCACAGCCGTTCCTTCACGTCGCGGCCCAAGGTGATGAACGCCGATCCGACATATTTCCCGGTGCCGGGTTCCGCCAGAAGCGCGAACGCCGCCTTGCCCGGCTCGCGCTCGACTCCCATTAGTTCGAACTCGTCAACCGTCCAGCTCTTTATCTTCAGCCAGTTCGTCGTCGGGCCGCTGCGATATTTGCTGTCGGCGCGCTTCGAGACGATCCCCTCGAGGCCGGCCTGGTCGGCGAGATAGAAGATCGCCTCCGCGTCGCCGGGCATGGCCTCGCTGAACTGGATCCGGCTGTTTGGCTTGATGATGCCGTAGAGGATTTCGCGGCGCGCCTTGCAGCCGATGTCACGCAGATCGTGACCGTTGAGGTGCAGGATGTCGGAGGCGCCGAGATACATTGAATAGGGATCGCTGTGGAGGGCTTTCTGCAGCGCGGCGAAATCCGGCAGCCCAGCCTCATTGGTGACGACCGCTTCACCGTCGATGATCGCGTTCCCGACCTCGAGCTCCCGCGCGGCTTCGACGAGCCCTGCATATTTGTTCGTCCAGTCCGCACCGGTTTTGGTGAAGACGCAGATATCCTCGGGGCTGTTGATGACGATCTGGGAGCGGTAGCCGTCGAGCTTGATCTCGTGAATCCAGTCCTCGCCACCGGGCGGCTTGGCGACAAGCTTGGGTTCCATCGGCGGAATGAACTCGAGCCGATCGACCATGCAAACTCCAACGCAACAGACCCCACTCAATAAAATTTGAACGTTTCGGTTCCTGTGCACGGCGAAGCCAGCCCCATGAGGGGATTCGGTCCGATTCTCCACCGGACCTAAGTCTTATCTGTTCGCAAAACAGGCAAAGACGTATCGCCGCTCGGAACCGCGGCTGCAGGCAGTCGTTGCTAGGGTCCTTTCAACGTGCCGTTTGCTTGAACCCGGGTAGGAATACGGAAATGGAAGACAACCAGAATCGTTTGTCGATCGACGAGTACTACGAGATAGAACATTTCGCGCGAGAGAATGGAATCTCGCCGAGCCAGGTGAGCAAGCTGATCAAAAAGAACGGCAATGATCGGTCAGCCCTGACAAAAGCCGCGAGGGCGCTGCGGGAGGGTAAGTGAGATATCGGACCAACAACGAAGGTACGGGCTACACGGGCAAGGATCACGACCGGCCAATCAAGCCCGAGGCGGAGCATTTCGAGCATTGCCCCTTATGCGGACAGAAGTTCGACATGCGCGATCTCGGCCAGGTGCTTCACCATGCGGAGCCGGAGCACCAGCCGCTTCCGGTAAACCAATAGACCGGCCTGTTCGTTGCTGAAACCCAGCAGCGATGCGTGGCGTATGTGGCTGTGATCGCCGCGGAGATGCTTGATGCGCAGCTTCATCCCGGGCGTGTCCACCTCTTATCCGCATCAGCAGCGTGGAACATCTGCGGCGAATGCAAGTTCGGCAGGTAACGCCCATGGAGGTAACTAAGTCCTTGTGTCCAGCTTTCTCCTCGGACGTGCTCATCCGCAAGCTGCGTCGCGTCGCTGACATCAGCGATGATGACGCCGCGGCCTTAGGAGGCCTCACGATTCAGGAGAAGGATGTTCCGGCTAACAGGGATGTCCTCTTAGAAGGCGATCGACCAACCAACTCCTTTATCGTCTTGGACGGCGTGGTATGTTCATACAAGCACACTGGTGCGGGAAAGCGGCAGATCACCAGCTTCTTTGTCGCAGGCGATCTCCCGGATCTGCACGGCATACATCTGGCAGTCATAGATTGCAGCTTCTCGAGCATGACGCCGGGCAGATTGGGCTTAATCCGCCACAGCGCTCTTCGCTCGATTTGCGAACAACGCCCGCGTGTTGCAACCTCGTTCTGGCGATCGACCCTGATTGACGCTGCGATCTACCGTGAATGGGTCACCAACGTAGGCAGACGGGACGCCTACGCTCGCACGGCCCACATGCTATGCGAACTCATTGTGCGGTTGCGGTTTGCAGGACGCATTGAGGACCACGTCGCGGATCTACCGATCACCCAGGCAGCACTGGGTGATGCGGTGGGTTTGTCCCCGGTTCACGTGAACCGCACGCTTCAGGCGCTGCGAGGTGACGGGCTGATCGCCACGTCAGGTACAAAGTTGCGTGCTCTCGATTGGCCGGGTTTGGTTCAGGCAGGGGAATTCGATCCGACTTACCTGCACCTGAACGACCCCGACGTGGCATTCTGATGACGGAAGCCGATATGCCAAGATATTTCTTTGATAGCGGCGATCGCCAGCATCTCGTGGAAGACAACACGGGTCTGGAGTGCGAGGGGATTGAGGCAGCGCGCAATGCAGCCGTCGAAGGATTGACCGAGCTGGCAAAGGACGAACTGAAAGGTCCCGATGGGCAGCAACTCATCATGGATATCAGGGACGAGAGTGGCAGAAAGGTTCTGAGGCTTAGCCTGTCCCTGGTGATCGAACCGCTTGAGGTAAATGCCGTCTCGCCGACACCCGCCAAAGATGAACCTCAACATCGCGGTTGAACCATGCGGAGCCGGAGTACCAGCCGCTGGTAATTGTGCAGTGAACGAAGACCGGGCTTTTAGCCGACCTCGCGGATCAAGGCGATGCGGGCCTTACCGAGCGATACGAACAGGCGCTCTAGAAGCCCTTCGTCCACTTCGGAAGCCAGGCGATCCTGTCCTGGATCGACACAAGCGTTTCATACCGAGCGACAAGGCTCGTCATGACGTCCTGATGGTGGGAAGTCATGTGCTTTTCTTTCCGCGCTACAATCGGGCATATAGTCGAAGGCGTTCGTAAAGAACTGCCTCGTCAAATTCGCCATCTGAGAAAAGTTCCATTGCGATCACGCTCAGGCGCTCCGCCTGCTCGCTACCAACGGGAATACCTTCCTCAACGCGAACACGATCAAAGACCTGCTTCAACAAAGTCAGGTCACTAGGAAAGGCAATGCCACTCTTTGCAGTCTTAAGGCTGACCATATGCCTTTCCTCCCATTGGGGCGGAAGCGCGGTGGTCGCTCACAGCCATCGATGCCCGTGATGTGTATCGCCGATGAGAACACATTACGCCGATGGGCTATTTTCAAGACTCTCCGCGCCAGACGCTTTCTGCCCGTCGGTTCCATGCTGCCCGCGAAACGACAACAATCAACCGTTGAAAGACAGGCAGTGCGACGGCGAGGCATGGGGGAACCAGAACAACCGTAGGAGCGTGACCCAAAAGCCTGGATCTGCAAAAGCGGCCATTTCGCTGAGCAGTTGCTTCATGCCGGCGAAACGCATGCGCCTGGTGTTCCGTGCGAGCGATAAAGCCCGCGCCCCACGAGGAAGGGACGCGGGCCGATCGGTGCATCGGGCCGATCTGCAGCCGTTCATTGGGAGGGAACAATTGCTGCACTTTCCGAACTTTCATCTCAAGCATGTGTTCCAGAGAAAGCGAAAAATGCCTGGAAGGTTTAGCCATTGATCGCAACAAAACCCTCCCGCCGGCGTTCCGGTTCAATCCAAGGGCTGAAAAGGTTCACCATGGGCGAGGAAGAAAAGTCCGACCGCGACCGAATGACGGATTTTCAGGCGCAGTTCCTCGCCAAGGAAGCTGGAATAACGGAAGCTCAGGCGCGCGAGCTGATCGAGTTGATCGGCACCGATCGGGCATCACTACTTCGGGAAGCTCGGCTACTGAAAAGCCGGCTGAAGCCGCCGGACGCTTAGGGGCATCCACATGCTATCCGCATGGGACAATTTTGAAATAGAAGCGGCTCGATTGAATGAGAGTCGCGCGCGAGCAGATATCGATGATCTTCGCCAGACGATAAACGATACCCGCCGCCTAATACTGGCATCCCGTAAGCTGTTGGATCGCATTGCCGCAGACGATACGCTGAGCAACTAATCAACCGCCTAAAATCCCGCACCATCAAACCGTACAGCTATTCCACGCTCGACCTTTGCACATCGGCCGTCGATTCGATTGAACCACGCGGCCTGCGGAGAGGACCGCGGCTGATTGGAGGGCGCCAGGTGCAGCGTGCCTACTACGACTTCTTGGTCTTCCAATTCCTCTTCGGTTTCGGTGCCGATGCAGCAGGAAGAGCAGTCTCGGCTTTAAGTCGTTGCTCCCGCAGCCGAGCGGTCTTTGCATCTCGTGCGATGCGCTCAATGTCTGTTAATGCCCGTGCAGCATCCGACGTGCGCTCCTGTCTGTCGTGTTTTTCTTTATGGGTAAATGTTTGCCTTTCACGCATTGCCTGTCCTCGATCTGACGGTACGGCGCTTTGTTGGCGACCCGAACGATTGTCGGCAGATCGTGTTCCCCCAAGACAACAAAAAAGCCCGCCGCACCCTTCGGCACGGCGGGCGATCAGTCGTTTGCACAGGGTGGGCGGGGATCGTAAGAAAATCCTACGCGCGCCGGCTGCGCTGCGTCCACCAACCGGCAGTTGGAATGTATCAACAGCTTGCCGTCATCCCGCATCCTTGCCGGCCGCAACCTGACGGTACCGGAAGTGATTCCGGATGTGCTCGTTGAAATAGCGGCCTTTCGCAAAGGCGGCTTTGAACGCGGCGAAGGTCTCCGGCGGCACTTCCTCAAATTCGTATCGTTTGCCGCTGGCGACGAACCACACCGAGAGGATTCTGCTGTCGGGATCGTAGGCCATTTTTCTTATCGAGGTCGATGGAATGATATGGCTCGATCAAAAGTCTTCAACGATCGCAGAGCCTGTCACGTTCCTTCGTGGTATTGCTCCCGAGCAGCGCACGAGGATTTTCTCCGGCCACCTAACGCATCGCGGCATCGCAAGCGCGGCAACGGGCACGGTCTTCCGGGTCTCTCTTTTCTACGCCGGCAACGAACTTCAACCTTCCAATCACTTCGACCGCTTGGGCTAGGCGCTGTTGAATAGCCAATCGACCCTCATTATAGGCGATCAGAGCTATCGGAGTTCAGCAGGAAGCGCCGCGATGCTGATGATCGCGAGTTTGGCCTTGGTGGATTGGCCTTTTGCAGCCGGAGCGGGAATGTTCTTGTTCGCCCCATGTTTCGGCGCGGTCGAGATCTGGTGCAGGCGTTGATCACGAACCGCCAGTTCTTTGCCCGGGACGCCTGCGTTGTCGCTCGCGATATGATTGGCGCCACGCTTCTTGTGCACGGCGTGGGCGGGATCGTCGTCGAAACGGAAGCCTATCACGCCAATGACCCAGCCTCACACAGTTTTTGTGGTCGGACTTCGCGAAACTCCGCAATGTTCGGCGCCCCAGGGAGCGCATACGTCTATCGGTCCTATGGTCTGCATTGGTGCCTGAATGCCGTCTGTCTTCCCGGTAGTGCTGTCCTTGTGCGCGCGATCGAACCGCAATCAAAGCTCGACCTGATGCGGGCCAATCGCGGCGTTGATGACCTTCGACTTCTTTGTTCGGGACCCGGTCGCCTTTGCCAGGCGCTTGCTGTCGATGCATCTTATGACGGGCTGCCATTGGACGAGCTTCCGTTCCAGTTCAAGCTGCCGTCAGGAGCAAGAACCAGCTCCATCTTAACGGGACACCGGGTCGGCATCTCCAAGGCTGTCGATCTCGAGTGGCGCTTCGGACTGGCAGGCTCGTCGTACTTGAGCCGCAAGTTTTGAGTTGCGTCTGCACGAGTAATTGCCTGGGGTGAGTTCGGGTAATTAGCCATGTGCAGGGTCTGCGATTTCGCCCAGCTTTAAC
>NZ_RZTI01000198.1:0-7340 GCF_003997275.1 Mesorhizobium sp. M6A.T.Ce.TU.002.03.1.1 | reverse complement strand
GCACACGCCGCTCGGCAAGCCCCATATATTCGGTGCGCGCCTCTTCTTGCGTGGTCTCCTCGTCGGCGAAGGTGCGGCCGGCGGTTTCCAGATCGCGGTTGACCTGGTTCCAGATGTTGTTGAACTCGGCCTCGACGAGCTTCGACGGCGCCTCGAACGAGTAGGCGGCATCGAGTTGGTCGAGCAGTTGGCGCTTGATCTTCTGGCGCGTCATCGAGCCGAACTGGTTCTCGATCTGGGTGCGCACCACTTCACGCAGGCGCTTCAGCGATTCCAGGCCGAGATTCTTGGCCGTTTCGTCATTGATCTCCAACGCACCGGGCTTGGACACTTCCTTGACGGTGACGTCGAAGGTGGCTTCCTTGCCGGCCAGATGCGCCGCCTGGTAGTTTTCCGGGAACGTGACCGTGACCTGCGTCTCGTCGCCGGCCTTGCTGCCGATGAGCTGATCCTCAAAGCCGGGAATAAATTCCTTGGAGCCGAGCACCAGCGGCTGGTCCGTGCCGGCGCCGCCGCTGAAGGCTTCGCCGTCGATCTTGCCGACATAGTCGATCGTCACGCGGTCGCCTTCGGCGGCCTTGCCGGTCTTCGGCTCATAGCTGCGCGCCGATTCGGCGACACGCTGGACCTGCTCGTCGATTTCCGAATCCGGCACGTCGAACACCTGGCGCGTCACCTTGATGTCGGAGAAATCCTTGATCTCGATCGGCGGAATGATCTCGTAGTTCAGCCGGAACTCGAAGTCGGCGCCGCCGGCCAGGATCTTCTCGGCCTCCTTCTCGTCCTCGGTCATGATCACTTCGGGCTGCATGGCGGCCTTTTCGCCGCGCCCGGTAATGACCGAACGGGTCGAATCGTTGAGGATCTCGTTGACCACTTCGGCCATGAACGACTTGCCGTAGACCTTGCGCAAGTGCTGCACCGGCACCTTGCCGGGACGGAAGCCGTTGATGCGGACCTTGTTCCTGGCATCGGAAAGCCGCGCCATTAGCTTGGCTTCCATGTCACCGGCCGGCACGGTGATCTTGATCTCGCGCTTGAGACCGGAGTTGAGCGTTTCGGTGACCTGCATCATAGAACCTTTGTTTTCACCAATGAGGCCGCCAAACGGCTCCTGCCGTTTACAACCTGCCGGTATGATCTTGCCGAGAATGGCTTTTGGTGCGGGACTTGGCGATCTGTCCGCCCAAAGCGGCTCAAATCCTCCAGAAATACGCTCCAAAATGTGAATAAGTCTTTGTTTTTCCTACTTCTTATCACATTCTGCAGAAGCGGATCGTCGCATCCCGTCACATTCGACACGCCTTTTGTCACAGGCGCGGCTAATTTTCAACCATCTTCGCATCTACAGCGCCGCGCGTCCTCTTGGACGCGCAAAGGACGCTGTAGCACCTTGATTTTGGCGTATGATCGCGAAGATCCGCTTTTCGATTTTCGCGATCATGCGCCGGCGAACGGTCCCTATTTTGACCGCGACATTGACAGAATGATGGCTCAGCGCAGCGGTCCTGACGCAGAAAGCCCGCCACGTTGCGAGTGGCGGGCCAGCCGCGATGCCAGGAGAGTGTTGTCAAAGCCTCGACGGCCGATGCGACGCTCCCGTTTGCGTAGTACTCAGCGACGCGCGATCAGCATGCAAAGCTGCCGCAGGTCACGGTCATAGGTGCCTTCGCTGTTGAGCGGCAACCGGATGCGACCGGGTCTAATACCGACTGGGTCGCTTTTCATTCCTACGCTGCACTTCGTTCTTTGAGAGATTGTGAGCCAACTCCTTAACTGCAGGATGAATAGGACGAATTGCTTCGATCAGAGAACGAGCAACCGCTCGGAATTCGATAGCTTCCCCCGGCGTCAAGCGGCTTCTCCCGTGCACGGCTAGATTCCTGGCATTCCTAATACGATTAAAGAGTTCGAATGTGTCGCTCGGGATCAACTTCAAGTTGGAAAGGGCAATCATCAGCGATGTTATGGGGACGACGACGGCTCCCTTTAAGCCCATCGCTTCGGTAAGGAAGGTCTCCAATTCGTCGTACGCCGCCAAGACAGCGGCTTCAGGATAGGTTTCTGCCAACTTCAAAAATGGATCGTCGACTTCCAGAGGGGCGCTTTCGCGAAGCGGTTCAGCTGAAAGAGTCTGATCCGCCGCTTCCTTGGCTTTCTCCAGTTCATCGGCGAACGTAGCGCTTATTCCAGCGGGACCGCTAACTGCTTTCGTCCGCGCCACGAGCTTCACCAGTTGCTTGCGGAAGATCAGCACCAGCAAAACGAGCGCCATAGGCCATGCCAGGGCGCCAATCAGGGTCACTAAGAGGGTCAAATAATCCAAGAGGCTGTCGCCGGTCTGCGCTGGAGCAGGCGGCGACTCCAGTGGAGCACCAAAGCGCAGTTCGAATGTCATCGCAATTTCCCCTCCACCCGAATCAATTTGACTGATAGGAATGTTTGCCTATTATCGCTCTCTTTGGAGCACAGCGATGGTACGCCAGCGACGACACGAGAAGATATCGGAATACCACCTCCAGAAAATTGAGCGACAAGCCTGAAAGTCCAACTGGACGACGCGAAACTGTCACTCAAGCCGTTCCGAGAGCATTACGATGCAATTGACGAGCTGAACAGGAGCATGAAGAAGGCCATAAATCTCTTGCGCGACCGACCGTCGGATTACGAGGAGCCACACGCGGCGCCTATGTCACGCGGATAGTGGCAGCTACCGCCGCTGCTGGGTCAACGCGCAGACTGCCAAAGAACGAAGCCGATTACCCCTCCCCAGATAAACACATTGAAAACAAAAAAGCAGATGCCGATAAATCGGGTCTTGAGATATTTAGGCAGAGGATACGTTTTGCGCGTCAAGTGGAATTCATCGGCCGACACACTAAACATGGATTTGATGCTGTTATATGGATAGTCGGAATAGTTGCTCGCGCTCCAGATATGCAGCACCCGATTTTGACCCGGCGCAATATCACCGACCGGGATTGGCAACCCATTTTTGACCGGCTTCAGATCAACGTCGTCATCGACCTGGTACGTCCCGTTTATGATTAGGGTCTCGGCTCCAACCGTCACGGTCACGCCGGAAACCTTCTTTTTGCCAACGTTTCGCAACACGACCGAGACGTATCCACCGTCGTGACTCAAGCCCTGGAATATTTCTCTCTCCTGCCACGGCATCGCCTGCAGTACAGGGCTTAGCTTCGACGCGACGAGAGCCTTTGTTTTCGTGGGTGACAGTCTGATTTCCGCCAGCAGAGACATCGTCGGATCGAAGAAGCGCCGCTTTAGGTAGGGATAGCCGACACCGGCCAATACCATCCCCAATAGAGCCAGCCCCCAGGTTATTATCTGCGCCGTCGTGAAATGTTCCATCTGTCAATGCCCCGCCCATAGCGCCACGACTGCGACGATATACGAGGCAGCAAGCATTGCGTAGGCGAATTGAAGGAGAGTCATCGTTGCGAATCCTTTCGCGGATTTGAGATGACCTCCTTCATATGCTCATCGAACGGAGAACAAAGCATGAAAAACCAGAAAGGCACTTCCGTGCCCGCCTTTCACACTTCCGTGCCCGGAATTCACAGGCGTAATTATCTGGTGGGTATTTTGTGGATTGACGTGGTGCGCGTGAAGGGACTCGAACCCCCAAGCCTTTCGGCGGCAGGACCTAAACCTGCTGTGTCTACCAGTTCCACCACACGCGCTTCCGGGGCTCCTCTACAGCCCCTGGACACAAGGCGCAAGACTGTGCCCGAAAGTGTGCCCGGTGTGCCCGTCCTGTGCCCTGGCACCCTAGGGCTGTGGCCAAATTTGGTAATGAAATCAACGCGACACTAATCCCATCATAGGATTTAGGTTCTGGCGTGAGAACGTGGGGGTTCGAGTCCCTCTACCCGCACCACTGCTCCTCTCGAACAGCGGATTAAGGTTCCAGTGCCGAAAGGCGTGCGGGTTCGAATCCCTTCATCCGCAGCAAGTTTTTCGCCAGAAAGTCTGGAACGCTCCCAGGCGCGATCTGTTCGGCAGGGCATCAATAGGCCGTTGCGAAGGCTGACCCTGCTCAATATCCGCTGCCGGGAACCAGCCTCGGCAAGACACGTTGCTACGTCATCGACCTTCACAAAAAGGATCCGTGCGATGGCGAAAGACCTATCTCGCGAGGAAGAGAAACGCGGCACCGGAAAGGTCTTCATGTGGGGCGCGGTGATCATCGCTGCGCTTTTTGTTGCCCTAATGGCCGTGTTCATCCTCGGGCCGTTCTGGTCCTAGCCGCCATTTCGGCATCGTGAACTCCAGGCGGCTTACTCCTCGAAAACCTGGCGCGTGAACCATTCGGTCAAATTCGCAAGCTCGGGTCCCAGCACGCGATCCTCGCCGACCGGGGGCACGATGCTCCTGATATCCGCGACGAACGACTGAAGCGCCGGTGGAGCCACGCGCTCGGTGACATGGAGCGCCTGCGAGGCGATCACAGCCAGCATCGCCATCGCGGCGTCGAGGCAGCGGCCGGCGCGTGCTTCCTTCGTCCATGCGAGGAAGACCGTCGTCGCGACATCGTCCTGGCCGGCGCCGGCCGATTCCGTCCCCGGGATGAAGGTGCGCTGGGCCGAAAGTTTCGCCTGCTCCAGATAGCCCGTGATCGCCATCGGCACATAGCCGACATTGCCGTGACCGTCGCTGTCGCTCCAGTCCCGCCCCGTCAGAAGCAGATCGGGTAGGAGCGACACCTTGCCGTTCAGAAGCTTCGAGGCGTGGCGGTCGCACAAGAGGCAGATATCGGCCCATATCGCCGCCAGATCATCCAGGGCGGGAGTTGCCATGGCATTGTGATAACCGCCCGTGCTGATGCAACGCCCGAGCGGATGCCCGTCGTCAGGCGGGATGTAGACAGGGTTGTCCGAGATCGAAGCGAGTGACACGGTGGCCGCACGCTCTGCCGATGCCAGCGCGCGATGCGCGTGTCCGAGGATGCGAGGGACGATGCGGTAGCTGACCGGCGCCTGATAATTACGGCGCCCGGTGCCGGCGCCGGCAAGAAACGCCCTCAATCCCCGCAGCGCCACTGCTTCGTGTTCATCGCCCCAAAGCGCGTCGAGCGCCGGGTCGTAATGTTCGAGCGGCGCGCGAAACGCTTCGATCGAAAGCGCAAAGACTCTTTCGGCAAGGCGAATGCGGCGGCGAGCCGCCAAGGCCGCATCGGCCACAAGTGCGGCAGCGCAAGGCGAGCCATTGATCAGGGAGCCCCGTTCCTTGACCTCCAGGTCGAAGCGCGTCGAAAGCTCTGCAAACAGCGGATAGAGCGCGAGGATTTCACCGGCGCCGCCCTGGCCGGATGATGGCACCATGGGCATCGGTCCGCCGTCCAGCATCGCGGCGACGGCGAGCGCCATGCGCGGTGTGGTCGCGGCGTTTCCTTCGAGGAAATTCGCCAGCCGGGCAAGCACGATCGCCCTCACCACGCGATCTGGTAAAGGCTCGCCGAACGAGGTGGCGGCTGCGAACGCCTTGATGCGTGCATGGCGACCCCGCTCCCCTAGTTCGAGCTGCCGGCTCGCCAGTTCTCCCATGGCGGTGGTCACGCCATAGATGACCGGTACAGGGTCGGTTACAATGAGACGCAGGAACGACGCGCGACACTCTGCGATGCGCTGCAAGGCGTTATCGCTGATTTGCACCCTGTCTTTCTTCCAGGCGACGCGGAAAACAGAGCTGAGATTTATGTCTTGTCGTGTCGTCAGGATAATTGTCATGTTTGATGCTGTCCGAGCCGGCCACGCTTTTCAATTCTAATAAAGCGGTTCCTCGAACAGCGTCTTGTCGCCGTCCATCAGCGCCTTGATCTGCGCGGTGCCATCCTTGGCGATGGCGACGCGGATGCCGAATGGCCGCACCCGCATGTCGTTCTGGATCGCTATGCCCTCGCCTTCCGGCAGATAGAACCGCTCGATGCCGTATTCCGGCGTGATCGACGTGGCTGCGCTGAGATCCCACCCCTCGGCTACCTGGCCGACGATATCGACTTCGTCGGATGCTGCCGGCGCAGGTGCTTTACCGAACCAGGCCGTGGTCGCCTCCCAATAGCCGTCGGCGCCCTGCTTCAGCCTGACCACAATAGAGGTGTCGTCACTAGACAGCTTGCCAGCCGGAACGTTGGCGATCAGCTTCACCGGTATCTGCGAAATCTCATAGCCAAGGCGAATAAAGTCACCGCGCAGGAGATCGCGCGGATCGACCGGTTCCACCCTCAGCAGCACTTGCCTGCCGTCGCGCAGGATCGCTGCCCGGCCGGCGATTATCCAGCTCAGGAACCCGATCTGGACGAGTGCCAGCACCACCGCCGAAACGATCAGTCTTTTACCGGTCATCATGCCGCCGCTCCTTCCACGCCCGGGGACCTCATGCGCTTTTCGATGCGGATGATGACAAGGGCAAGGATGCCGAGAAGCACTGCTGCCGCAAGAAAGAAGCCTGCCGTGTCGAGCATCGACTGCAACACGACAACATAGATGATGGCGAGTTCGAAGGCGAAACCGGCATAGGCAATCCAGCGCAGACCTCTGCTTTCGCGGCCGCCCAACATGATTGCAGCGACAATGCCGGCAAGCGCAATGGCCGAGGCGATGGCAAAGCCGCTGTTGTTGTTATCGTCGGCCAGCTCGAACTGAATCATCGCCAGGCCGGTGAGAAATCCAATCAGCGCGTGCAGGGGCAGCCGGCCGCTAAGTTGCACGATCCTGTCGACGGACCCCGCGGCGAAGATCGCAGCCGCGAAAAGCAGCGCCGACACGACGACGAGCGGGACAGCGACCAGCAGCGTTTCGTATTCCATTACCATCAGCACGAGATAGAAGATGACCGACAGGATGATCAGGTGCCGCGCCGCCTGGCTGCGCGTCCAAAACGAAATGGCGAACAGCACGATCGCCATGACGACGAAGAGGTGCGGAAATTCCGTGCGCCCGAAATAGTCGAACCCTCTCAGGAACAGCCAGGCATCGGCGATGCCGACAGCAGCAACGGTCAGCGGGTTCGAGCGCAGCGCAACCGCCGCCAAGGCCGTGCCTGCGCCCCAGGTGATCAAGGCCGACGCCTCGTCGCCAGACAAATGATACATCTGACCGATCAGCGCGATCGATCCGCCGAATGCCGTCGCGGCGACGATCCAAAGCGCCTCGCCGATCGCAGCGTGGTCGCGTGTCTTCAGCACCGCGCCGCCGACATAGCCGGCGATGATGATCGCGAAGAGCGCCGCCACCCGCGCCAGCCGCGGGATGACTTCCCAATTGGCAGCGACGAAGATCAGGACGGCCGCGCCAAACAGCAGCGCCGCCATCATCGCC
>NZ_RZTI01000197.1:0-7445 GCF_003997275.1 Mesorhizobium sp. M6A.T.Ce.TU.002.03.1.1 | reverse complement strand
CAGGAAGCGACGGGCTAGACAGTAATTGTCTTCAGCCGCTCGGCGATCAATGCCGCAAGCCGCGTCGCCACCTCGTCCTTGCTCATCTCGGGCCATTCGTCGACACCGGCCTTCGAGACGATCCGCACCCGGTTGCGATCGCCGCCCATCACGCCGCCTACGCGGGACACGTCGTTGGCGACGATGAAATCGGCGCCCTTCTTCCTGAGCTTGGCCTCGGCGTTCTTGACGAGATCCTGCGTCTCAGCGGCAAAGCCGACGACCAGGCTGGGCCGCCTTTTGTGATGACCGACACCGGCAAGAATATCGGGGTTTTCGATCATCTGCAGCGCCGGCGGCCCCTCGCCTGCTACCTTCTTGATCTTCTCGCCGGCCGAAGTCTCGCTACGCCAGTCGGCAACGGCAGCCACGAACACGGCCGCGTCCGCCGGCAGCAGCTGTTCGACCGCGCCCTTCATCTCGTTCGCGGTTTCGACATGCAGCGTGGTGACCCCGGCCGGATCGGCAATACCGACCGGACCGGAGACGAGGCGCACATCGGCGCCGAGCCTTGCCAGCGCCGCCGCAATGGCATGGCCCTGCTTGCCGGACGAGCGATTGGCGATGTAGCGCACCGGGTCGATCGGCTCATGCGTCGGCCCTGAGGTGACGATGATCTTTCTGCCTGCCAGCGGCTTCGGCCTGATGTCGAGCAGCGCCTCGATCGCGGCGACGATCTCCAGCGGCTCGGCCATGCGGCCCTCGCCTGCCTCGTTGCTCTCTGCCATCTCGCCCTTCGCCGGGCCGATGAATGCGATGCCGTCCTTCTGCAACGTCGCGCGGTTTCGCCGGGTCGCCGGATGCGACCACATCTTCGGGTTCATGGCGGGCGCCATCAAAACCTGCTTGTCGGTGGCAATGAGCACAGTGGAGGCAAGGTCATTGGCGTGGCCGTTGGCGAGCTTCGCCATCAGGTCGGCGGTGGTCGGCGCCACGACGACAAGGTCGGCCTCGCGCGACAAGCGGATGTGGCCGACATCGTGCTCGTCATTGCGGTCGAACAAATCGGTGAAGACGTGGTCGGCAGCCAGCGCTCCAACCGACAGCGTGGTCACGAACTCCTGCGCCGCAGCGGTCATGACGACACGCACCGCAGCGCCCCGCTCGCGCAGCCGGCGGATCAGGTCGAGCGCCTTATAGGCGGCGATGCCGCCGCCGATGATCAGCAGGATGCGCTTGCCGGAAAGGATCATGCCCGAGACCAGTCCTTGTCCAAAGTCATGCCGGCTTCAGTACCGGCGTGATATCGGTATGGATGAAATCATCGCCCTTGAAAAGCAATGGCAGATCTCGGGTCTTGGCGAGAGCGTAGGCGAAGCAGTCGCCCATGTTGAGGTTGGCCGGGTGGCCGGTGCCTCGGCCATAGGTTGAATAGGCTTCAATTCCCGCTTGCGCGTGTTCGGCGGAGAGAGCGACGATCGTGACTTTGAGTCTAGCAAGAAGGCCCGTCAACTCGGCCGTGCCAGCCGCGCCATAGCGTCGGACAATTACTGTGCCGCATTCCATCAGAGTCGCGGCGCTCATCAATATCTGCTGATTTCCGGCGAGGCGCTGGGCGATCGCCGGAGCATCGGGCTCCTGCTTCAGGATGGCCACGATCGCTGAGGTGTCGACCACCACGGTCATTCCTCCTCGATGAAGGACCAGAGGTCATCAGTGAATTTCTTCTGATCGAAGTCCGCTTGTTGCAGTCGTCGGCCGAATTCGAGGATTTCCTCCGCCGTAACGAAATCCCCGTCACGTTCTTTGGCGGCTGCCACATCCTTCAGCAACAGACTTCTTGCCTCCTGCTCCATTGACACACCATGTTTGGCAGCCCGCTCGCGCAGCTTTTGCTTCAGATCGTCGTCGAGATTGCGAATGGTCAGGGTGCCCATAACTACCCTTGCCCCCGTGCCGTCGGTCTGAACTTGGTTTCGTCCTCGGCTGCAATGCCCGACCAGTCGAAACCTTTGGTGGTCGGAAGCCCAACGGATGCGGCGAGCACGTCCCGCGCCTCCTGCTCCATGGAAACGCCACGCGCGGCGCCACGCTCACGCAGTCGCCGCATGACACTCTCATCCACATTGCGGACAGTAATCCGGGCCATGATCGCACTCCCGCGACCTAATGTAGCGACACCGGAGCATGACTGCAATGACAGCACTGCTGTCATTGCTAGCATTTCAGAGCAGCTTCCAGGCGATATAGACCAGCGTCACCGCGATCACCCACAGCGCCAGCCGGCCGGAGCGGGTGTAGCGCGCCTCGGCCTTGCCGATCGCGTGCGCTGTCCTTTCGTCGAAGCGCAACCCATGTTCGGCCATCAAATCGATCTCGCGCGACAGCCGCTCGGTGCGGGCGGCGAGGTCCGGCGCCTGGCGGGCCAGCGCCAGCAGCGCGCTTGCGCCGTCGCGCGCGTCGGCCAGCAGAGCACGCGGGCCGAGATTGCCCGATATCCAGCCGCTGACCACCGGTTCGGACGTCTTCCACATGTTGAAGGCCGGGTCGAGGGTGCGGGCGACGCCCTCGACCACCACCATGGTCTTCTGCAGCAGCACCAGTTCGGAACGCGTCGCCATGTCGAAGAGGTCGGTCACCTCGAACAGAAGCGTCAAGAGCTTGGCCATCGAGATGGTATCGGCCGGCTGGCCGTGGATCGGCTCGCCGATCGCCCGGATCGCCTGGGCGAACGCCGCGACATTGTGCTGGCGCGGCACGTAGCCGGCCTCGAAATGCACTTCGGCGACGCGCAGATAGTCACGGGTGATGAAGCCATAGAGGATTTCGGCGAGGAAACGGCGCTCCTTCTTGCCGAGCCGGCCGGCAATGCCGAGATCAACGGCAACGATGGTGCCGTCGGCCTCGACGAACAGGTTTCCCGGATGCATGTCCGCATGAAAGAAGCCGTCGCGCAGCGTTTGACGCAGGAACGACTGGATCAGATTGGCGGCGATCGCCTTCAGATCGTGGCCGGCAGCAGCGAGGCCGGCAATGTCGTTCATCTTGATGCCGTCGACCCATTCCATGGTCAGAACGTCGCGGCCGGTGCGCTCCCAGTCGACCATCGGCACGCGAAAGCCGGGATCGTCCTTGGTGTTCTCGCCGAGCTCCGAAAGCGCTGCCGCCTCGAGCCTCAGATCCATTTCGATCTTGGTGGTCTGCGCCAGCGTCTCGGTCACTTCGACCGGCCGCAGCCGGCGCGACGACGGGATGTACTTCTCCTGCAGGCGGGCAGCGAGAAAATAGCTCTCGAGATCACGAAAGAAGAGGCGGCGCACGCCTGGCCGGATGACCTTGACCGCCACCCGCGAACCGACGCCGTCGTGCAGGGTTTCTGCGATATGGACCTGAGCGATCGAAGCCGCGGCAACGGCATCGCCGAAACTGGCGTAGAGGTCGCCGACCTTGCGCCCGAGCGAAGCCTCTATCGCCGCAATGGCCTCGGTCTGCGGAAAGGTCTGCATCTTGTCCTGCAGCATGGCGAGGTCGAGCGCCATGTCGTTGCCGACGACATCGGGCCGTGTCGCCAGGAACTGCCCGAGCTTGACATAGGATGGCCCGAGCCGGACGACCGCCTTGGCCAGCCGGTCGCCACGCTCATAGGCAAGCGCGCGGCGGCGGGTGAACAGCCGTGCCATCCGCCAGCCGAGTTTCGGCAGGCCGGAAAGCTCGTCGCCCGGCAAGGCCGCCACGACGCCTTCGCGGACCAGCACCCAGCCGGCCCGCACGAGCCTGAAACCAGCGCCGACCCTGCTCATGACTGCGCTAGCCTCAAAGCTTCCAGCCCGAATGAAGCGCAGCAATGCCGCCGGAATAATTGCGAAAAGAAGCGCGGTCGAAGCCGGCGCGGGAAATCATCGCCGCAAAATTCTGCTGATTGGGAAACTTGCGGATTGATTCGACCAGATAGGAATAGGGCTCGCCGTCACCGGTCACCGCCTTGCCGATCCTGGGGATGGCGTTGAACGACCACGCCTCATAGACCTTGTCGAGCAACGGCATGTCGACCTCGGAAAATTCGAGACAGAGAAAGCGTCCGCCGGGCTTCAGCACGCGATAGGCTTCCGCAAGCGCCACATCGACACGCGGCACGTTGCGAATGCCGAAAGCGATCGTGTAGGCGTCGAACGTGGCCTCAGCGAAGGGCAGCTCCTCGGCATTGGCTTCGACGAAATCGGTGTTATCAGTCAGTCCCTTTTTCTCGGCCCGGTCGCGGCCGACGGCGAGCATCGAGCCGTTGATGTCGAGAACGGTGGCATGGGCGTTCCTGCCGCTCGCCTCGACGATGCGGAAGGCGATGTCGCCGGTGCCGCCGGCAACGTCGAGAACGCTCCAGCGCGGTCGTTTCGGTGGATTGAGCCATGTGACCATAGCGTCCTTCCACAGCCGGTGCAGGCCGGCCGACATCAGGTCGTTCATCAGATCGTAGCGGTTCGCGACCTTGTGGAAAACGTCATTGACCAGGGACTGCTTCTCGCCTGCCCCTACACGCTTGAAACCATAGGAGGTCTCCATGCCGCCAACGGCCGTGGTTCTCTCAACCGACATTATTTTTGATCCGCCATAAAACCGGCGGGACCATAGCCGATCGATGGTGCCGACGCTATTGTTTAAGGCGCGGTGTTCGGCCGCGCTTCTCGGTCGTGGAATCATGCTTATGGCTCCGCGAACTGGGCTGACCTGACGGGATGACTGCATGCCTTTGAAAGCGGAACTGCACTGCCATATCGAAGGGGCAGCGGCGCCCGAACTCGTCATCCGCCAGGCGCAGAAATACGGCAAGGACACCTCGCCCTACATTCAGGACGGCTCCTTCGTCTGGCACGATTTCACCTCCTTCCTCGCCGCCTATGATTTCTCCTCCGACCTGTTCCGCACGGAAGAAGACTATGCGCGGCTGGCCGATCATTACCTGACCAGTCTCGCCCGCGACGGCGCCATCTATTCCGAGATCTTCACCTCGCCGGACCATGCCGGCAAGGCCGGCCTGTCGCCCAAGGCCTATACGGACGCGCTCGGCGAAGGCATGGCGCGTGCCAAGGCCAAGACCGGCATCGAGGGCCGCATGATCGTCACCGGCGTGCGCAACGCCGGCGTCTATTCGATCGAGCAGGCGGCGCGCTTCGCGGCCCGCTGCGGACATCCGCTGGTCACCGGCTTCGGCGTCGCCGGCGACGAGCGGATGGGCGATCTGGAGGACTATGTCAGGGCCTTCGAGATCGCGCGCGAGGCCGGCCTCGGCATCACCGTCCACGCCGGCGAGCTGATGGGCTGGGAAAGCGTCAAGGCGGCGCTCGACCATATCCGCCCCGCCCGTATCGGCCATGGCGTGCGCGCCATCGAAAATCCCGACCTTGTCCGGCGCATAGCCGACGAAGGCGTCGTGCTCGAATGCTGCCCCGGCTCCAACATCGCGCTGAAGGTCTTCGACAGTTTCGCCGATCACCCTTTTCCGGCGCTGCAGGCGGCGGGCTGCAAGGTGACGCTAAACTCCGACGACCCACCCTATTTCTGGACGTCGCTGAAGCGCGAATACGACATTGCCGCAGAGCATTTTTCGATGGACGACAAGGCGCTCGCCGCCGTCACCAGAACCGCAATCGAGGCCGCCTTCGTCGATAAGAAGACCAGGACGGCGCTTCTCGCCCGCCTCAACGCCGCCGCCCGCTAACTCTCTCCTGCTGCAAAAACTGTGGTAGGTGATCGCAAGCAGTTCCTTGGCCGGCGCATTGTCGATAGGGTTCACGTAAGCAGCCGGAATTTCAGGAGAACACCATGAAGGGCGTCACCGTCGTCGACCACCCGCTTGTCCAGCACAAGCTGACCATCATGCGCAAGAAGGAAACCTCGACGGCCGGCTTCCGGCGGTTGTTGCGCGAGATTTCGCTGCTGCTCGGCTACGAGGTCACTCGCAACCTCGAGCTGACGACGACAACGATCGAAACGCCGATCGAGACGATGGAAGCGCCAACGCTGGAGGGCAAGAAGCTGGTCTTCGCCTCAGTGCTGCGCGCCGGCAACGGCTTGCTCGAGGGCCTGCTTGACCTGGTGCCGGCGGCGCGCGTCGCCCATATCGGTCTCTACCGCGATCATGAGACGCTGGAAGCGGTCGAATATTTCTTCAAGGCGCCGAGCGATCTCGCCGACCGGTTGGTGATCGTCGTCGACCCGATGCTGGCGACCGCCAATTCGGCGATCGCGGCGATCGACAAGCTAAAAGGGCGCGGCGCCACCAACATCCGCTTCCTCTGCCTGCTGGCTGCGCCAGAAGGCCTCGAGCGCTTCATCAAGGCGCATCCCGATGTCCCGGTATTCACCGCGTCCATCGATCGCCAGCTCAACGAGAAAGGCTACATCATGCCCGGCCTCGGTGATGCCGGCGACCGCATGTACGGCACTAAATGACCGTGCCACTCGTTTACCGATCGTTTACGCAAACGGCCGCTTTCCGCATCTGTTAAAGCTGCAAACACCATGTCGCGATAAGCATGGGCGTTCACGAAGGCCGGTCCATGCTGCGCAATCTTCTCATCCTAGGCGTGCTCGCCGTAACATCGGCGTCGTTCCCGATCCTCTATCAATCGAATCCGCAGATTCTCGATGGCCTGCTGAAATCGGCGGTCGGGGCGAGGCCCACGGTCGAAACGCAAACGGACCTGAACCTGGCCGCGGTTCCCGACAGACCGGCGACGCCGCAGCCGCTCGGCCGCAAGGTCGTGGTCGCGGCGGATGCGCGCGGGCATTTCACGTCGGCGTTCAAGCTCAACGGCCGTCAGGTCGACGGCATGATCGACACCGGCGCCACGCTCGTCGCCATCAACAGTTCGACGGCACGCAGGATCGGCATTTCGCTGAACGCGTCGGACTTCCGCCACACGGTCAACACCGCCAACGGGGCGATCAAGGCTGCCCTGGTGACCGTCGATCGCCTGCAGATCGGCAAGATCACGGTCGACGGCGTCCAGGCGGTGGTGCTCGACGACAAGGCACTGCGCACCAATTTGATCGGTCTGAGTTTTCTCCAGCGGCTTGAAAAATATCAGGTCGAAAACGGCGCACTGTTGCTCGTCCAGTGATCACCCGCGCGGCAGGATCCGCCTGATAACGGTTTTTTCCGCGGGCGGCTTCGAAGCGCCGATCGTATAGGCCGAAAGCACGGCGGCCGCGGCCGCCTCGGCATCGGAGGCGTTGCGGGCATGGACCAGCGCCAGCGCCTCGCCGGCGCGCACCTCCGCGCCGACCGGCAGCAGCCGGGTGATGCCGACCGCATGGTCGATGCTGTCGTCGGGCCGTATGCGCCCGCCGCCGAGCCCGACGACCGCAAGCCCGATGTCGCGGGTGGCGATGCCGGTGACAAAGCCGTTTTCGGTCGCCTTGACCGCAAGCTCGGTCGCCGCCTTCGGCAGGTATTTTTCCGGATTCCT
>NZ_RZTI01000196.1:0-7454 GCF_003997275.1 Mesorhizobium sp. M6A.T.Ce.TU.002.03.1.1 | reverse complement strand
GGCAGGCAGTCGCATTTGGATTCTTTCGAAGATGGACCCCCACCCTAACCCTCCCCACAAGGGGGAGGGAACGCTGCCGCGCGCCTCCACTTTGGTGCCGAAAGGCAGGCAATTTGTCGAGGTCAGCGCTAGCGGAAGTCTCCTTCCCCCTTGTGGGAAGGGGTTAGGGGTGGGGGTGCATCGTAGAGCGAAAGCCGTGGCTTTCCACCTGCCATAGCCCTGCCCACAAGGGGTGAGATTGGCAGCTTCGTTGTTCAGACCAGCCCGCGCTTGACCATCATCGCTTCGGGCGACGGCATCTTGCCGCGGAAGGCGGTGTAGAGTTCTTCCGCGTCCTTCGAGCCGCCGGCGGCATAGACGTTCTTTCTGAGCCGCTCGGCCAGCGCCGGATTGAACGGGTCGCCTGTTTCCTCGAAGGCGGCGAAGGCGTCGGCGTCGAGCACCTCCGACCACATGTAGGAATAGTAGCCGGCCGAATAGCCGTCACCGGAAAATATGTGCCCGAATTGCGGGGTGCGATGGCGCATGGCGATGGTGTCGGGCATATCGAGCTTCTCGAGCGTTTCGGCTTCGAAACGAAGCGGCTGGTCCGGCGCATCCGGCCGCGCATGGTAGGCCATGTCGACCAGCGCCGACGCGGTGAATTCGACCGTTGCGAAGCCGGCGCCAAACGTGCGCGCCGCCAGCATCTTGTCGACCAGCGCCTTCGGCATCGGCTTGCCGGTCTTCACATGCAGCGCATGCTTTTCCAGCACCGCCGGCACGGTCAGCCAGTGCTCGTAGAGCTGCGAGGGCAGCTCGACGAAATCGCGGCTGACCGAGGTGCCCGCGACCGACGGCCAGGTGACGTCCGTCAGCATGCCATGCAGGGCATGACCGAATTCGTGGAACAGGGTCTTTGCCTCGTCGACCGACAACAGCGCGGCCTCGCCTTCCGGCGGCTTGGCGAAATTCATGATGTTGTAGATGACGGGCTTGGAGCCATGGCCAAGCTTGTAGCCGGATTTCAGCGCGCTCATCCAGGCGCCCGAGCGTTTCGAGGGCCGCGCGAAATAATCGGCCAGGAACAGACCGCGCTCGCTGCCATCTGCATTCCTGACGACGAAAACACGCGCGTCCGGATGCCAGGTGGCGATGCCTTTCTTCTCCTCGAAGGTGATGCCGAACAATCGTGTCGCTACGTCGAAACAGGCATCGATGACGCGGTCGAGCTGCAGATAGGGCTTCAGCTCGGCCTCGTCGAAGGCGAACTTCTCGGCGCGCAGCTTCTCCTGATAGAAGCGCCAGTCCCAGGCAGCGAATTTTTCGTTGCTGCCGGCCTCGGCCGCCAGCCGCTGCAACTCGGTCTGGTCGCTTGCGGCCTTTTCCAAGGCTTTTTCCCAGACCGGGTCGAGCAGCGTGTGCACGGCCTCCGGCGTCTTTGCCATGGTGTCGTCGAGCTTCAGCGCGGCGAAGGAGGCGTAGCCGAGCAGCTTCGCCTTTTCGGCGCGCAGGCGCAGCATATCGCGCACTACCGTTGTGTTGTCGGTGGCGCCGCCATTCTGGCCGCGCATGGTAAAGGCGCGGAAGGCGATCTCGCGCAAGTCGCGGCGCTCGGAGAAGGTCGAGAACGGCTCGTAGATCGAGCGCGACAAGGTGACGGCATAGCGGCCCTTCTGGCCGCGCATCTCGGCGGCCTCCGCCATCGCGCTTTTCAGGAATTCGGGCAGGCCGGCAAGGTCGGCCTCGTCGAGGAACAGCGCCCAGTCGCGCTCGTCGGCAAGCAGGTTTTGGCCGAACGTCGTGCCGAGCGACGACAGTTCCTCGTTGATCGACGCCAGCCGCTTCTTGCCCTCGGCGTCGAGTTTGGCGCCGGAGCGGACAAAGCCTTTCCAGGTCTTTTCCAACACCCGCAGCGTTTCGGCATCGAGCTTCAGGGTTTCCCGGCGCTGGTAGAGATCGTCGATACGGGCGAACAGCCTCTCATTCATGGAGATCGCCGAGAAATGCCGCGACATCTTTGGCGAGATCTCGCGCTCCAGCGCCTGGATCGCCTCGTTGGTGTGAGCGCCGGCCCGGCACCAGAAGATCGACGAAACATGGTCGAGCGCCTCGCCGCCAAGCTCCAGTGCGGCGAGTGTATTCTCGACGGTCGGTGTCTCGGCATTGCCTGATATTGCCTCGATCTCGGTCTCATGCGCCTTCAATGCCGCATCGAAAACCCCGGAAAAATCGCCGTCGCCGATGCGGGTGAAATCGGGCAGGCCGAGCGGCCCTTGCCAGGTGGTCAGCGGATGGGCGGCGAGGTCGACGGCTTTTGTGGACGGCATGGACAGTCTTTCGCTGAGAGAGGGGCTTTCGCTGAGTGGGAGAGCTTTCGCTGAGTGGCTGTAGAGGCAGGGCGGGATCATCACCGATGTAAGGCGCTGGCTTGCCGCACGCAATATCGCAGCTGCTACCCTCTCAGTAGCCGTCGCAGTTTTCCGCGATCGCCGCCTGCGAACTGGCGGTGATTTGGTTGTCGGTGATGGCGAAGGTTTCCTGCATCAGCATGTCGTTTTTGGGAAAATCATAGCAGGCGATCACCGTGGTGACGCCGCCTTCGGTCTTCTCGATCCGATGCCGGATCTCGGCTCCGGCGACAGCGCCTTTCCATTCGTCGATCGAGGCGATGAACTCCTGCTTGGTCTGGACGACGCCGAGGTCGTCGAGTTTAATCCGGACGTCATCGGCAAGCAGGTCCGACAATTCCGTGCGATCGGCGACCAGCAGCGCCGCATACCAGCGGCCGATGAGCGCGCCGTCGTCGGCGCGGGCGGATACGATTGAAAACAGCAGCGCCGCTGCGGCCAAAGCGATCGAACGGCATACCATGCAATCCTCCTATGTCATCTCCGGCCTCTCGAAGTCACCGGTCTCCTTGTTCATCACCCAGAGCTCGCCGGTCGAGATGTCGAACCAGGCGCCGTGCAGCGACAGCCGTCCCTTGCCTTCCAGGATCGAGACGCAGGGAAAGGTCCTGAGATTGGCGATCGAATAGCGGATCGAAATGCGCTCCAGCGCGGTCTGGCGCTCCGTCGCCGTCATGAAGGTGCTGGAGGACACGGTCTCGGCCGCCGGCGCAATCAGGCTCATCCATTTGCCGATGAAGTCGCCGGGCGACAAGGGCGCGGCCGTGCTGTCGAGTGCCGCGCGGATGCCGCCGCAGCGGCCATGGCCCATCACCACGATGTTCTTCACCTTGAGGCTCTGCACGGCAAACTCGAGCGCCGCCGAGGTCGAGTGGAACTGGTCGTCGGGCGCATAGGGCGGCACCAGATTGCCGACATTGCGCAGCACGAAGAGCTCGCCGGGGCCAGCGTCGAAGATCGCCTCGGGAGCCGCGCGGGAGTCGCAGCAAGCGACGATCATCGTTTCGGGGGACTGGCCCTCGCGAGCGAGCGAGCGATAGCGCCCGCTTTCGGCGAGATAGCGGCCGCTCATGAAATTGCGATAGCCGGTGAGCAGATGATCAGGGAGATGAGGCATGGGCGGCGTCTGGAGCCTTTCCGGGTTAGGCGGCAGCTCTTTTTAAGTCAGGAAGGCTCTAGCGGCAAAAGCCGGTCGCGAGCAATGCCGAATCGCAGAGGACGTGGTTGCCATGCTGGAAGGCCCCCTCATCCGGCCTCCGCTTCGCTACGGCCACCTTCTCCCCCAGGGGAGAAGAGGTCGCAAGCGCCGGTGCCAGCCTCTTCTCCCCGGCGGGGAGAAGGTGGCCCGAAAGGGCCGGACGAGGGGCCTTCGCCCAATGCGATTGTCTTGCCGATAGATGAGGCGAGGAAATTCATGCCCAGATCGCCACAGGGATGCCAAAACGGTCGGCGAGCGGCGGATCCGGAAACGGCCTTGCCTCGCCGCCGGCGATGCGGCCGGCGATCAGCATCATCACTGCGGCGTCGAGAAAGTCGTCGGCAGCAGCGCCTCGCGGCGGCGTCCGGTCGAGAAAGTCCCTGAGATAACCGTGCCGGCAAAGCAGCGCCTTGCGTTCCGCCATGCCGGCCGGGTTGATGGCGCCCTTGATCTTCTTCGGCAAACACATCGCCTGATCGCCATTCAACCGGCAGAAGGCGACTTCCGGATGCGATTCGAAGACGCGGCTGCGCAGTTCGGGACGCGCGATCAGCACGGCATCGATCTCGCGGATCTTGGTAAAGATGCCGAAGGCCTGGATCGAGACGCCGCGCGGCGGATCGGAGGTCGCCTTCGCCACTTCGCTCGCCTGGCGATGCGCGGCATACCAGGCCTCGATCGTGGTGAAGCCATCCGTATGCGCGTAAAGCGCGGCACGCGAAGGAATGGCGAAGACGCTGGACTGCCTGTTACCAAGCAGCGGCCGCACCAGCGCCTCCGGCCCGCGACCGCCCTTTTGCGAAAGTTCCGGCAGGCCGATCGGCATGTCGACGGCGACCGTCGCATCGACCGGCAATGCGTCGAGCAGTGCTGCGAAGCTGGGGAAAACGGCTACCGAGGGCGCAGCACCCGGGTTACGAGGTGTCGAACCGGGATCGCGGCGAACGGCGATCCAGCCGGCCTTGCAGCCGTCGACACCGACAAGGACGCGGCTGCCGTCCGAAGTCACGCTCTTTTGTCCCGCCCCGGATGCAGGAGATGGCGAAGCTGCACCATCGCCATCGGGTGCGACAGGCTCTGAGCGTCGGTTTCGAGCTGCAATTCGTCGCCGCCGCGCTTGGCGGTGCGCGCCAGGATCTCGTAGACCGCCGCCGTGGTCGACTGCAGTGCCTTGACCGCTGGCTGGCCGGACAGGATGCGCGCCAGGTAGACGGCCGCCGTCAGGTCGCCGAGCCCATTGGGCGGCTTGTCGATGAGGCGATGCTCGGCCAGCAGCGCCTGGTTGCCGTTGAGCAGCAGATTGCCGGTGCCGCCGGCCATCATCGCCGGCGCCGAAGTGACCAGCATGGCCGGTGGCCCGGCATGAAGGGCGGCCGCCATCACCGCTTTCAGGTCGGGCAGCGGCGCTCCCGCCATCCATTCCAGCTCGTAGCGGTTGGGCGTGGCGATGTCGGCGATCGGCATCAGCCGGTCGCGCATGGCGATGGCGGTCGCCTCCGGCACATAGAGCCCGCCCGAATCGCCCATCACCGGATCGCAGATATAGATGGCATCCGGCGTCTTCGCCTTGACCGCGCCGACCAGCGAGGCGACGGCATCGGCTTGGCCGCCTTCGCCGAGATAGCCGGACAGCACCGCGCCGACCTCGCCAAGCCACGGCGCGCGCTCGAGATCGGCCATCAGCGCCTTGAATTGATCGAGTGGCGGCACGATGCGCGTCGCCCGTCCATGGCCCGGATGCCAAGGCAGGATGACGGTCGGCACCGCCCACACCGGAAAGCCCAGCGTCTCCAGCGCAAAGACCGCGGCGCGGTTGCCGACCGAGCCGCGCGCGACATGGCTGGAAATGACGATGACCGCGCGCGGCGCGTCGTGTTCTTCGGTGCTCACGGGGTTCCTAACTTTGGCTGACGAAAAGCACGAGCCAGATCAACAGGCCAATGGCGATAATGAGCCCTAGCGCCCGGCCAATGCGCGTGCCCCAGTATTCGATCGGGTCCGACTGGTCGGCATCCACTGCTGCGACGTGATCGCGCGCGCCCTTCGCGGTCCGCGCAATGAACGAGGTGCCGCCCGGGTCGGTCTCACGTGCCACGCGCTCGATGATGCGGCGCGATTCGTCGTCGCTGTCCTGGCGTCCCGCCATGGCGATGTCCTGTTTTCGCGGCGACTTTAACCCGTTCGCCCGGCCAATCACAGGGCCTTGCAGCGAATGATAAAGAACCAGTAACGCTTCCGGGCGGAGGTCATGTTCTTGCGCGCGGATTGTGGTAATGCTTCGCCTGTCAGTCTTATTGAGGGATCTTACCATGCTTGCCCAGCGTCTTTCCTCCCCTTTCGTCTTCCGCAACCTGCCAGCCTTGCTGATGATGGCGATCGTGCTGCCGCTGCTTGCCGGCTGTGGCTACAACACCATCCCGACGGCGGAGGAAAACGCCAAGGCCGCATGGAGCCAGGTGCTGAACCAGTACCAGCGTCGCGCCGATCTCATTCCCAATCTGGTCGAGACGGTCAAGGGCTATGCCGCGCACGAGAAGGATACGCTCGATGCGGTGGTCGAGGCGCGCGCCAAGGCGACGCAAGTGACGGTGACGCCGGAAACGCTGAGCAATCCGGAGGCCGTCAAGAATTTTCAGGACAGCCAGGCCGGCCTGACCAGCGCGCTGGCGCGGTTGCTGGCAGTGGTGGAGAATTATCCCGACCTCAAGGCCAACCAGAATTTTCTGGCGCTGCAGGCGCAGCTCGAAGGCACCGAGAACCGCATCGCGGTCGCCCGCCGCGACTATATCCAGGCGGTGCAGGAGTACAATCTGACGCTGAAGACCTTCCCGTCGGTGATTTGGGCAACCCTGTGGTTCCGCGGCAATCAGCCGTTCGCCAACTTCACCATCGAGGAAGACAAGATGCAGACGCCGAAGGTCGATTTCGGCACGACGCAGGGCGGGTGACGAACAGCTGGTGAGCGTGGTCCCTATTGGCCTTGCACTCCGTAGCACCCCCCTCTGTCCTGCCGGACATCTCCCCCTCAAGGGGGGAGATTTGCAGCTTCGACCCCGCCGCCAATCTTGCAACGTTGGAGATTGGCGAAGGCAGGAATGACATCCAATCTCCCCCCTTGAGGGGGAGATGTCCGGCAGGACAGAGGGGGGCGCGACGGAGTGCCAACCTCTCGCTTCTAGGCGTCACTCTAGTTCTGCTTTGCCTTAGCCTCTTCCTCCCCCTCACCGCGCTCGCCGCCGAATTGCCTATTCTGACCGGGCGGGTCGTCGACAATGCCGGCATCATCGATGCCGCGACCAAGGCGGCGCTGACCCGGAAGCTTGCGGATTTCGAGGCCAAGAGCTCGGACCAGATCGTCGTCGCGACGGTCGATAGCCTCGACGGCGAGGAGATCGAGCCCTACGCCAACCGGCTGTTCCGCGCCTGGAAGCTCGGCCAGGCCGGCGAGGACAATGGCGTGCTTTTGCTGGTCGCCCAGAACGATCGCAAGATGCGAATCGAGGTCGGTTATGGGCTGGAGGGCACGCTGACCGACCTGCACACCAAGCTGATCATCGAAAACGACATGGTGCCGGCCTTCCGCGCCGGTGACTTCTCCGGCGGCATAGCCAAGGCCGTGGACGACATGGTCATGGTGCTGGAGGGCAATCCGGAAGAACTGGAAGCGCGCGGGGCCCGCAACCAGCAGGCGCCATTCAACACCGACGATCTGTTCTTCGCGATCTTCATTGCCATCTGGGCGATCATCTTCTTCGGCAGCATCGCCGCCTCCATCTTGCCGCCGATGTTCGGCCAGAAGATCGGTCCTGGCCGCTATCGCTGGCTGGGCATGACCTTCGAGCCGAGCCGGCGGTCTTCCGGTGGGG
>NZ_RZTI01000195.1:0-7461 GCF_003997275.1 Mesorhizobium sp. M6A.T.Ce.TU.002.03.1.1 | reverse complement strand
CGGGCTGGGCGTTCGCCGGGCTCGCGCACAGTCGCGCGCCGAAATCAGTTTCGCCAGTGCCGCCTTCTTCGGCAAGGAGACTTTCGGCGACCTGATCAAGGCCTTCAACGAATCGCAGGACCGCATTCTGGTCAAGAACATCGAGCTGCCACCGCCGAGCTCATCGACGGAAGTCTACCAGGGCCTTGTCCAGCAGCTCGCCCGGCGTACTGGCACGCCCGACGTCTTCAGCCAGGACGTGATCTGGATCGCCGGCTTCGCCGCTGCCGGCTGGGCGCTGCCGCTCGACGAGTATTTTCCCGCGGACAAGCGCAGCGCCTACTTCTCCGGAACCCTCAACGCCTGTACCTATGACGGCAAGCTGACCGCCCTTCCCTGGTTCATGGATTCGGGCATGTTCTATTACCGCAAGGACGTGCTGGAAAAGCATGGCGGCAAGGTGCCGGAAAACTGGGCCGACATGGCGACCATCGCCGCCGCCGCGCAGAAGGCCGGCGACGTCGATTTCGGCTATCTCTGGCAAGGCAAGCAGGCCGAGGTTCTGGTCTGCGACGCCGTCGAGATCATCACCTCCAACAACGGCGCGATCCTGGCGCCCGACGGCAAGTCGTCGCTGATCAACCAGAAGGCGGCGGTCGACGCGATCCAGTTCCTGCACGACACCGTCAACGGGACCAAGATCAGCCCGCAGGACGTCCTGTCCTGGGACGAGGAGCCGTCACGCCAGCCTTTCACCTCGGGCAAGGCGATGTTCATGCGCAACTGGTCCTATGTCTATCCGATCGCCCAGGACGCCAAGGCCTCCCAGGTGGTGGACAAGGTCGGTGTCGCACCGCTACCGGCCTTCCCCGGCGGCAAGAGCTCGGCCTGTCTCGGCGGCTATCAGCTCGGGGTCAACGCCAACTCCAAGCAGCGCGAAGCCGCGATCGAGTTGCTGACATGGCTGTCGTCGACCGAAACCCAGCACCGCATCGCCCTAAACTTCGGCCTCGCGCCGACGCGCCCGGCGCTGTTCCAGGACGAGAAGATCAAGACCGAACAGCCGTTCATGGCGAGCCTCGAGAACGTGTTCACCGGCGCCACCGCCCGACCGATCACACCCGAATACGCCAAGGTGACGCTGGCCTTGCAGTCCGGCATCTCCAAGGCGCTGGTCTCGGGCAATGTCCAGGCCGAGATGGACGCGCTGGCGGCGCAAATCGACCAGATCGTCGGCTGAACCGATGACCGCGGCGGCCACTGTTTCTGGCATTGGCCGGCCGCGGCTTGGCAAGGCGCTTCCGGGCGCTGTCTGGGCCTTGCTCCTGCTGACGCCGGCCTTCGTGTCGCTGGCGTCAGTTTCCTTCTACCCGATCATCAACGGGCTTTATCTCTCGCTCACCAACACCTCGCTGATCACCCAAGAGAACGAGTTCTCGGGTTTCTCCAACTATGTGCAGCTATGGGGCGACGCTCAATTCTGGAATGCCTGGTGGCACACGATGTGGTTCACCACGGCATCGACGATACTGGAGACGGTCATCGGGCTCGGCATGGCGCTCATCCTGTGCGAGGCCTTCAAAGGACGCGGCCTGGTTCGCGCCGCCATGCTGGTTCCCTGGGCGATGCCCACGGTGGTCACCTCGAAAATGTTCGGCTGGCTGTTCGACGGTCAGAACGGCATCATCAATTATATCCTGCTTCATGCCGGGCTGATCGACCAGAACATCAACTGGTACGGCTCTCCCGACACCGCGATGACCACCATCATCATCGCCGATGTCTGGAAGACGACGCCGTTCATGGCGCTCCTGCTTTTGACCGGGCTGCAGACGGTGCCCAATTCGCTGATCGAGGCGGCGCGCATGGATGGTGCGAAAGGCTGGATCACCTTCTGGCACATCCGCCTGCCGCTGCTCATGCCGACCTTGCTGATTGCCGGCCTGTTTCGCGCGCTCGACGCGTTTCGCGTCTTCGACCTCGTCTATGTGCTGACCGGCGGCGGTCCGGCCGATTCGACCGAGACGCTGTCGACGCTGTCCTACAAGGTGCTCTTCTCGACGCTGCAATTCGGCTATGGCTCGGCCGTTTCGACGGCCATGTTCGTCACCGAAGGCATCATCGCACTGGTATTCTGCCTCTATCTCATCAGGCAGATCAGGAGGGCGCAATGAACGACACACGCTCACCGCTGCAGACCATTGCCATCTATCTCGGCGCCTTGCTGATCTTGGTCTGGTCCGGCGGCCCGTTCATCTGGCAATTCTCGACCTCGTTCCAGCTCGACAAAGCGCTGACCTCAGGCTCGCCGTCGCTGATCCCCAACCCTTTCACGCTCGAGCACTACTACAACGCCTTCATCGAGAAAGATCTGCACCGCTATGTCTGGAATTCGCTGGTGGTCTCGCTGGCCACGACGTTCCTGTGCCTCTTCGTCGGATCGTTGGCCGCCTTCGCGCTGTCGCGGCTGAACGTGAAAGGCCGCTTCGGCATATTGATGGTCATCCTTTCGGTGTCGATGTTCCCGCAGATCGCGCTGGTCGGGCCGCTCTACCTGGTCGCCACCAATCTTGGCCTGCTCGATACCTACACGGCGCTGGTCATCACCTATCTGGCGCTCGGCCTGCCGCTCGTCACCTGGGTGCTGTTCGGCTATTTCGAGACGCTGCCGCGCGAGATCGACGAGGCGGCGCGGATGGACGGTGTCAGTATTCCCGGACTGCTCTGGCACATCATCCTGCCGATGTCGCTGCCGAGCCTGGTGACGACGGGCCTGCTTGCCTTCATCACCGCCTGGAACGAATTCCTGTTCGCGCTCGCCTTCACCTCCAACATCGATCGCCAGACGATCCCCGTCGGCATCGCCAACTTCACCAACCTCTATTATGTGCCCTGGGGCGACATCGCCGCAGCTTCGGCGGTCGTCACCGTCCCTTTGATCGTGCTGGTGCTGTTCTTCCAGCGGCACATCATCGAAGGGCTGACCCAAGGTGGCATCAAAGAATGAGCGGCATCAAGGAATGAAAGGATGAACGTGAAAGACCTGAAAGTCGGATGCCAGACCTTTACCTGGGAAATGCTCGGAGACCGGTTTTCCGGTGGCCCCGACGATCTGCTTAAGGCGATCGCCGATGGCGGTTATGCCGGCATCGAGATCACCGACACGATGATCGGCCGCTATGTCGACAGGTCGGCGGAATTCGCCACGGCGCTGAAGTCGGCCGGCCTCACCCTGGTTTCCTTCGCCTTCGGCTCGGAAAGCGGCTTCACGCTGAAGGAGAAGATCGGCACCGACCTCGAGACCGCCAAGCGCTGGATCGACTTCGCCGCCGCCTTTCCAGGCGCGCTGGTTTCGATGGGCTCGGCTACCGTCGTGTCCGACGGCCCGCGCGACGACAAATTCGCCATTGCCGCGGAGGTCTACAATAAGGCGGGAGAACTTGGGCGCAAGGCCGGCGTCGATGTCGCCGTCCATCCCAGTTCCCATCACAACACGCTGCTGTTCGACCGTGCCGACTATGACCGTATTTTCGCGCTGATCGATCCATCGCTGGTCGGCTGGGTGCCCGACACCGGCCACATCCTGCGCGGCCACAAAGACATGGCCGACACGCTCACCACCTATCGCGACCGCATCCGCTACGTCCACCTGAAGGACGTCGATGCCAGCGGCACATGGGCGATGCTCGGCAAGGGCGTCTGCGACACCGAAGCTGTGATCGACATCGCCAGTGCCGCGCCACATTTCAACGGCTGGCTGGTGCTGGAAGAGGAATCCGAGACCGCCGCCGCCGATCCGGCCGCCGCGGTCAAGACGAACCGCCAGACCATGCGCGGCTACGGCGCGTGAGGAAGAGACCATGATCCGGAAACAAGACCGTCGCCTTCGTGTCGGCGTGCTCGGCTGCGGGCCGATCGCGCAATTCGCCCATCTCGAATCCTGCGTGAAGGCCAGCAATGCCGACCTCTATGCGATCTGCGATGCCGCCCCCGATCTCTTGGCGCGCATGGGCGCGACCTATGAACCCGAAAAGATGTATGGCGATTACGATGAGATGCTCGCCGACCCGCAACTGGAGGCGGTGATCGTCGCGACCTCGGACGCCTATCACGTTCCGATGTCGATTAAGGCGCTCGAGGCCGGCAAGCACGTGCTGTGCGAGAAGCCGATCGGCGTCTCGGTCGAGGAAGGCGAGATGCTCGCCGATGCGGTCAGGCGCTCCGGCAAGGTGCTGCAGGTCGGCCATATGAAGCGCTTCGATCCGGCGCTGGAAGCGGCGCGCGATTTCGTCCGCGACGAGATGGGCGAAATCCTGGCGCTGAAGGCCTGGTATTGCGATTCCACCCATCGCTACACCAACACTGATGCGGTCCAGCCGCTTCCCGTCACCAGCAAGCTGGCAAGGAAACCTAGCGGCAATCCGAAAGCCGATCTCAGGCAGTATTTCATGCTCGCGCACGGCTCGCACCTCGTCGACACGGCGCGCTTCCTGTGCGGCGAGATCGTCGCCGTGCGTGCCCGCCTCAACGAGCGTTTCGGCGCCTATTGCTGGTTCGTCGAAACGGAGTTCGCCAACGGCGCGCTTGGCCATCTCGATCTCACCGTGGCCGTCCGCATGGACTGGCACGAGGGTTTTCAGCTCTATGGCGAGAACGGCTCGGTGATCGCGAAGACCTTCAATCCCTGGTATTTCCGGGCGAGCGAGGTTGATATTTTTCACGAGAAGGATGCGACATCACGAAAGCCGCTGGGCGCCGACGGGCATTTCTTCAGGCGCCAGCTCGAAGGCCTCGCGGAGACAGTCCTTGACGACAAGCCGATGCGCGGCGCCAACGTCGAGGACGGGCTTGCCTCGATCCGCGCCATGGTGGCGATCGCACGTTCGGTCGAAACCGGTGATCGCGTCGAGATCGCCAGCGTGACGGGAGCGGTCTGATGCAGATCGGGGTGTTCGCCAAGACCTTCCCGGGGCGTGAGCCGGCCGGCGTGCTGGCGGCGGTGCGCGACGCCGGATTTGCCGTCACCCAGTTCAACCTAGCCTGCGCCGGCCTGCCGTCCATGCCGGATGCGGTCCCTGACGACGCCATCAGCGCCATCGCGGCCGCGTCGAATGCTTTCGGCATCGCCTTGGTGGCGCTCTCGGGCACCTACAACATGGCCCATCCAGACAGGACTGTGCGCGACGACGGCCTGCGCCGGCTTGGCGTGATGATCAAGGCTGCGGCAGACCTTTCCGTTCCCTTGGTCACGCTATGCACGGGAACGCGCAACGCGGACGATCAGTGGGCGTATCACCCCGACAATGCCGACCCTGAGGCATGGGACGACATGGCGAGCGAGGTGGAAAAGGCGCTTGATCTTGCGGAGCGCCACGGTGTCGATCTCGGCATCGAGCCCGAACAGGCCAACATCGTCACCTCGGCGTCGGATGCGATGCGCCTCATTGCAGAGATGGACTCTAAACGGCTGCGCATCGTGCTCGATCCGGCGAACCTGTTTGAGCAGGCGAGCCCCGACGAAGCACGCGCCATCGTAGCCGCTGCGGTCGAGACCACGGCCGGCCATGTCGCCATGGCCCACGCGAAGGACCGCTTTGCCGACGGCCGCTTCGCCACCGCCGGGCAAGGTGTCGTCAATTTCCCGGATTTTGTCGCCCGGCTAAAAGTATCAGGCTTTGACGGGGCGCTGGTCACGCACGGCCTTTCGGCTGACGAAGCGCCCGGGGTTGCCCGCTTCCTGAAGGGGCTGACCTGATGGCTCGCCCGGCCGCTCTGCTTCGCGACGACGCCGCGCTTCAAGTCTCCGACCATGGCGACGGGGTTGCCGTCGTCTTTCAGCACGGGCTGGGCGGTGGCGAGGCGCAGGTCGCCCAGGCTTTCCCCCCCGGGCCGGGATTGCGGCGCATCACGCTGGAATGCCGCGGACACGGCGCCTCTGGACTGGGCACCAGCCGTCCGTTTTCCCTGGAGATGTTCGCGGACGATGTTGTTGCCGCCGCCGATCAGGCCGGCCTCGATCGTTTCGTTGCGGGCGGCATTTCCATGGGCGCCGCGATCGCCTTGCGCCTTGCCTGCCGCCATCCGGACCGCGTCGCCGGCCTGCTGCTCGTGCGCCCGGCCTGGATTTTCGACAGCGCGCCGGCGAACCTGCGGCCGATCGCCGAGGTTGCCGGCCTCATCCTCGACCTCGGCCCCGAGAAGGCCAGGACGATCTTCACGCAATCGAAAACCGCCGCGCGCCTGAAGCGCGAAGCACCCGACAACCTTGCCTCGCTGTTCGGCTATTTCGACCGGCCGGATGCTGCGCCATTCGCGCAGGTCCTCGCCGACATTGCCGCCGACGGCCCAGGTGTTTCGGCGAACAACGCCGCTGCCCTTGGCATCCCCACGCTGGTCATCGGCAACGCCATGGATGCGGTGCATCCGCTGCCGGCTGCGCGCACGCTTGCCGCGGCGATTCCCGGTGCAACCTTTGCGGAAATCTCACCCAAGGCGCTCGACAGCGTCCGGCATTTCGCCGAGCTGCAGGCTGAGATCACGACCTTCCTTCACGCTCACTTCAACTTCCGGAGCCTCGTTCCGTCATGACCATCAAATCCCTGTCCGGCCCCGCTGCCATCGCCGCCTTGCCACGCAACCGGCTGCTCGGCGAGTTTTCGCTGTGGTCGGCCGATCTTGCTAATATGGAGCGCGACCTGAAGCGCATAGAACCTCATGTCGACCTGCATCATATCGACGTCGCAGACGCCCGCTTCACCCCCGGCTTCCTGTTCTTTCCTGATCTGGTGTCGCGGATCGCCGGGCTGACGGCAAAGCCGATCCATGTGCACCTGATGGTCGAAGCAGAGATCGTCGAGGAGCAGACGCGCCAGTTCATCGAGGCCGGCGCCGACCTGGTCAGTGTCCATGCCGAAAACGGCGAAGCCGGCCTGCGCGCCGTGCGGCTGGCGCATGATCTCGGCGCCGAGGCCGGTGTGGTGCTCAGGCTGGAAACGCCGGTCGCTGCGGTCACGCCTTTCCTGTCGCAAGTCGCGTTCGTGACGCTTCTCGGCACATCCATCGGGGTCAAGGGCCAGAGCCTTTCCGACCAGGCCTGCCCACGCCTGTTAGAGGCGCGCATGCTGATGCGGCAAGCCGGCCGTGAAACCGACATCATCCTGGCTGCCGACGGCGGCATCCGCCACGAGACGGTGCCGCGCTTGCGCGCCGCCGGGGCCGAGACGGTGGTGCTCGGATCGCTGGCATTCGGCGACCCCGACCTCGCGCAACGCATGGCCTGGCTGCATGGGCTGAAGGTCGCCGCCTGATGACAAGACTAGCCCTCGCCTTCGATCTCGGCGGAACGGAGCTGCGCGGCGCGCTGGTCGAGAGCGGCGGCCGCGTTGTCGCGCAAGTTTCGGCGCCGACGATGGCGATCGCGGGATCCGATGCGGTGATCGGCCAGATCATTGCACTGGCCGGGGCTCTTCTGCTACAGCGCCC
>NZ_RZTI01000194.1:0-7739 GCF_003997275.1 Mesorhizobium sp. M6A.T.Ce.TU.002.03.1.1 | reverse complement strand
GACGCAAATGGTCGGTAGCCTGATCCCGATGCCGTCGAAGAAACCGCGCCGTGTGTAATCGGCCAAGAGGGCTTCGCCCATCAGCTTCTGCGTGCCGTAGGAGGTCAATGGCGTCGGGTGGAATTCGTCGGGGATGACATCCGGGAACGGCGCGCCGAACACGGCGATCGACGAGGTGAAGACGACGCGCGGCGCAAACCCCGCCAGCCTTACGGCATCGAACAGCGCCCTTGTGCCGTCGAGATTGACGCGATAGCCGAGATCGAAATTGGCCTCCGCCTCGCCCGACACGACGCCCGCGAGATGGAAGATCACGTCCGGCCGCAACGCGACCAGCCTTTCCGTCGCGCTCGGCGCAGCAAGATCGCCGGTATGGATAGCAACATCGACGTCTTCCAGGACCGGCGCCTGTGGCGGCACGATATCGTGAAGGTCGAGCGCGGCGATCTTCCGGCCGCTGAGCGTTCCGTCCTTCGCCAGCCGGGCGATGAGCTTGCGGCCGACCATGCCTGCCGCACCGGTTATCAGGATACGCATATCATTTTCCTCTTTTGCGCTGGCTGCGACCGCGCAGCCAAAACACGACGAAGATGGCCACCATGAAGACAGCGGCAATAGCAGCGGCAAGAATGGTCGAGACGCGGCCGACCGCCAGCATCACGGTTGGCAAATAGTAGGCGGCGATGCCGAACAGGATCAGCACCCAGAGGGCGCCTATTGCCGCATTGCGCGTGTCGCGGTCCATCAAGTGGTCCCGACGCTGCGGAAATTCATCAATTTGGTTACCAATGCCATGGAACTCCCGGTGTCAGTGATAGTGGCCATGATGCGGAGCCACATTGTGCGCATGGTCGTGCTCGCCGTGGTGCTCATCATGGCTGTCGGCGCATTGGCCGAATTCCGGTTCTACGGTGGCGTGGGCAATTCCATGCTCGGCGGCAAGCCGCTTCTTGATGGCGCTGACCGCTTTGTGGGCATCGACGCCATCGTTGAGGCAGGCATGCAAGGTCGCCATGTTGCTTGACCCGTCAAGCGACCAGACATGCATGTGATGGACCTCGCGCACGCCCTTGATTGTCCCCTCTATGTCCCTGGCGATCAGGTCGCGATCGAGGCTCGCCGGCACGCCTTCGAGCAGGACATGGGCTGCTTCGCGCATCAGCGACCAGGCCGTAGACAGGATCAGCAGCGAGACAAGGACTGACAGGATTGGATCGATAGGCGTCCAGCCCGTCGCCAGGATGATCAGGGCAGCTATGATCGCCGCCGCCGAGCCGAGCAGATCGCCGAGCACGTGCAGGATGGCGCCGCGCATGTTCAGGCTGTCGCGGTCGCCGCCATGCAGCACGAAGAAGGAGCCGATATTAACCAGCAGACCGGCGATCGCAACGACCAGCATCGGCCCGCCGAGCACGGGCGCAGGCGTCAGCAGGCGTTCCCAAGCCTCATAGATGATCCACAGTGCAATGGCGAAGATTGCGATGCCGTTGGTATAGGCGACCAGCGTCTTGACCCGGCCAAAACCGTAGGTGAGGCGAACCGTGGCCGGGCGGCCGGCCAGATGAAAAGCATACCAGGCAAGGCCGAGCGCGATACAGTCGGCGAGCATGTGGCCGGCATCCGCCAGCAGCGCCAGCGATCCCGTGAGGAGACCGCCAAGCGCTTCCACGACCATGAAGCCGGCGGTCAGGCAGGCCGCGATCAGCACCCGTTTCTTGTCGGTAGAGCCGTGCACATGACCGGCGCCGTGGCTGTGGTCGTGCCCCTGCGAACCGTGATCATGGGTATGCGCCATTCACGAACTCCCGCTACGCACCGAACTCGGCACGGAAATCCTCGAGCCGTCGCTTCTGCCGGCCGTCGCCCTCGAAATTGGCCGGATCGAGCCATGCCTCATAGGCTCTGCGCAATGCCGGCCACTCCTTGTCGATGATCGAGTACCACGCGGTATCGCGGTTTTCGCCCTTGACCACAAGATGCTGGCGAAAAATGCCCTCGAACTTGAAGCCGAAACGTTCCGCCGCGCGCTTCGACGGCTCGTTACGGTTGTTGCATTTCCATTCGTAGCGGCGATAGCCAAGCTCGTCGAAGATGTATTTCATGAACAGGAACTGCGCTTCCGTCGCCGCCGGCTTGCGCGAGATCAGCGGACCCCAATAGATGTTGCCGATCTCGATCACGCCATAGGCCGGATCGATGCGCATCAGCGTCTGGCGCCCGGCAATTTTTCCGCTGGCCTTGTCGATGACGGTGAAGAACAGCGGATCTTCGCTGGCTTCGGCCTTGTCCAGCCAAGGCTGGAAGGCGGCACGGGTCTGCGGTGGGTAGTCAGGCAGCCAGGCGAAGCGGCCATCCACGTCGGGCACCGAGGATGCTTCAAACAAGCCGTCGCCGTGCTTTTCCGCGTTGAGCGGTTCAAGCCTGACGTAGCGCCCCTCCAGGACTTTGCGTTCGGGCCGCGGGCGCGGTTGCCAATTCTTGAGATTTTCCGACACCCAAAGCTCCAATCCGTTTGACTTTTGCGAAGGGACGCTCACAAAAACGCTCGCTCGGTGAAAGAACCACACGGACGGGAAAAATGCTCCACACGATTTCGGCCTTCGACCGTCTTGGCGAGGAAAATGCCTTCGCGGTGCTGGCGCGTGCCACCGCGCTTGCCCATCAGGGCCGCGATATCGTCAATCTCGGCATCGGCCAGCCCGACTTCAAGACGCCGCAGCACATCGTCGAGGCAGCGATCAAGGCGCTGCGCGACGGCCATCACGGCTACACGCCGGCCAACGGCCTACTGGGGACACGCGAAGCGGTCGTGCGCCGCACGCTGACCACCACCGGCGTCGAGGTGTCGCCTGAGTCGGTGATGATCCTGCCCGGCGGCAAGCCGACCATGTTCGCCGCGATCCTGATGTTCGGCGAACCGGGCGCTGAAATTCTCTATCCCGATCCCGGCTTTCCCATCTATCGCTCGATGATCGAGTTCACCGGCGCCACCCCGGTACCGGTGCCAATGCGCGAGGAGAACGGCTTTGCCTTCTCGGCGCAGGAGACGCTGGCACTGATCACGCCGAAGACCAGGCTGCTCATCCTCAATTCACCGGCCAACCCGACCGGCGGGGTCACCCCCCGCGCCGAGATCGAGAAGCTGGTCAAGGGACTGGAAGCGCACCCCGACGTCGCTATCCTCTCCGACGAAATCTACGACGTGATGACCTATGACGGCGAGACGCACTGCTCGCTGCTCAATTTTCCCGAAATCCGCGACCGGCTGATCGTGCTCAACGGCTGGTCGAAGACCTGGGCGATGACCGGCTGGCGCATGGGCTGGTCTATCTGGCCGAATGGTGACAAGGGCGCCCACCTCTACGACAAGGTGCGCAAGCTGGCAGTCAATTGCTGGTCCTGCGTCAATGCGCCGAGCCAATATGCCGGCATCGCGGCCATCGACGGCCCGCAGGACGACGTCGACGAGATGATGCGTGCCTTCGACCGCCGCAGGAAGGTCGTGGTCGAGGGGCTGAACGCTTTGCCTGGCGTTTCCTGCATCACGCCGAAGGGCGCGTTCTATGCCTTCCCCAACGTTTCGAAGACCGGCTGGAAGGCCAAGAAGCTGGCGTCCGCCCTGCTCGAGGATGCCGGCGTGGCGCTGATCGGCGGACCTGATTTCGGCATTCTCGGCGAGGGCTATATCAGGCTGTCCTACGCCAACTCCGAAGAGAACATCCAGCGCGCGCTGGAGCGGATCGAGACGTTTCTGGGCAAATGAGGACAAGCGCATCCCCAGGGAAAATCGGAATCGATTTTCCTTGGGGATCATGCGCAAATCAAAGTGCCACAGCGCTCTTTGCGCGTTCGGCGATAGAATTCACGACCGAAGAAAGGTGACGTCAGATGTTTTATGCCATCCTCGCCTATCACGTGGAAGAAGCGATCACGGCGCTGACGCCGCAGGAGGATGCGGCGTTGATGACCGATCTGCTCCAGATCAACGAGCGGCTATACCGGGAAGGCACCCTTGGCCCGGCGGCGCGGCTCGGGGCGACACAAGACGCGTGTACCTTGCGCGGGCCGGGCGCCGGAATGGTCATTGACGGACCCTTCGCCGAGACCAAGGAGCAATTGTTGGGACTCTACGTCGTCGACTGCGCCACGCCTGATGCCGCGATCGCGATTGCACGCGACCTTCGTCGCGTCAATCCGACCGCCGTCTACGAAATCCGCCCCATCTCGCTATATCTTCCCGGCGTGCCGCTTTCGGTCACGCAGTCCTAGAGCGGCTGCTCACCCTCGCCCGACGTACGGCATTTTCGTCGCCATAACGGTCATGAACAGCACATTGGCGTCGAGCGGCAGGCTGGCCATATGAACGACGGCATCGGCGACGCGCTCGACGTCCATCACCGCTTCGGCGGCGATGGAGCCATTGGCCTGCGGCACCCCGACCGTCATAGCCTGCGCCATGTCGGTCAAGGCGTTGCCGATGTCGATCTGGCCGCAGGCGATGTCATAAGGCCGGCCGTCCAGCGCCAGCGTCTTGGTCAGCCCGGTAATGGCGTGCTTGGTCGCGGTATAAGGCACCGAGCCCGGCCGCGGCGCGTAGGCCGAGACCGAGCCGTTGTTGATGATGCGGCCACCCATCGGCCGCTGCCTGCGCATGGCGCCAAAGGCGGCGCGGGCGCACAGGAACGAGCCGGTGAGATTGACCCCGACGATGTCGTTCCACACCTCGACGGGGATCTCGTCGATCAACGTCGACTTGTAGCTCGTGCCGGCATTGTTGAAGAGCAGATCGACACGACCGAAAGCCGCCGCCACCGTCTCGAACATCTCGTCGACCTGATCGGCCTTGCTGATGTCGCAGGCAACCGCCAGCGCCTTGGCTTGTGTCGATCCGGCCTCGGTGATCGCCTCTTTCAGCACCGGTTTGCGGCGTCCGCAGAACACCGTGTTCCAGCCGGCCTTGAGCAGCGCCGTGGCAACGCTTTTGCCGATGCCCGTGCCGGCGCCGGTGACGATGGCGGTTTTGTAGTCTGTCATAACTGTTCTCCTACAGCGCCGGGTGCCCGCAAAGGACGCTATAGCACCTTGATTTTGAGCAATTTGATTTTGCGCATGATCGCGTCCAAAAATCGATTCCGATTTCGGGTTATGCGCTAGCTGAGCCGACAAAAAGGGCGGCCATTGGCGGCCGCCCTGATCTGAACCGGGCTTGGGAGGAGGAAGCCGATCCGACTGCCTAAAATCATGCGCTCGCCGGGTTAACGAGACGTTAGCGCGAAATCTGGCCAGTCAACTCCCTACGGTTGCAGCCTACCAGCGCGAATTGGGAGCGGTCTTGCTAGCCGCCTTTGCTGCCTCGCTGGCGCCCTCCGCTGGCACCTTTGCCGCCGACACCGTCGCCTCGACATGGTCGACCAGCGCGTCCGGCAGGCCGAGGCGGCCGGCGAGCAGATCGAGATAGCCGCGTTCGGCACGCGTATCCGGATCGATGGTGAGCCGCGAGGCGGTGTAGAGTTCGAGCTTCTGCGCGTCGGTTTGGGCGCCAGCGACCAGCGTATCCAGATCGAGCGGCGTTTCCAGCTCCGACATCAGGAATTTCTCAGCGTCGGAGCCGATGCCCGCGAGGCTGAGCTTGCCGGCGATCTTCTGCCGCTCGCCGTCGTCTATATGGCCGTCGGCCTTCGCCGCCGAAATCATCGCCCGCACCAGCGTCAGCGTGAATTCGTCCTCGCCTTGCGGCGCCTGCGAGGGATGGAAGGCGGTGTCAGCGGGCGGCGGCAGCAATTCCGGCTCACCGGCAACCTGCGTCTCAGCCGGCGCACTGCCGCTCTTGTAGTTCTGGTAGGCCTTGTAGGCGAGGCCACCGATCGCGGCCAGGCCACCGAGCTTCACCGCAGTGCCGGTGATCTGACGGCCAGCGCCGGTTCCGAGCAGCACCGCGGCCAGCGCGCCGGCCGCCAGGGGATTGTCCTTGGCCATCTGCACAGCCTGCCCCCCTTTTTCGCGGACGGTCGACCCCGTCCCGGGAATTTGCGAGCCGAGCAGATCGTCGAGGAGCTTCTTGGGATCGAACATCAATGCCTCCAGAATTGGCCCGGCCGAACGTGCACGGGCAGGTTTTCGGACGTTGAAGAGGTAGGCCCCGCATATTGACATTACAATGACGGGTGAGCGCCTTGCCAGTGATGACGCAAACGAGCAGGTGGTGTCAGGATATGCGTGTTCCTAACGCATCGGCCCGAAAATCCGAATCGATTTTCGGAAAACACAATGCGTAGATTCAAAGTGTTAGAGCGTACTTTGTGCCTCCAAGCTGACGCACGTCGCTCTAGAGCAATTCCAGGAAAAGTGTGAAACGGTTTTCCGTCCGGAATTGCGCAAAAACAAAGAGATAGAGCGGTTCGGCGTTTCCGTGAAACGATGAAGCGCTCTAACGTCCGATATGCGGGGCCCTGCCCTGCACTTGCGCCAATTCGACCTGGCGCTGGCGCTCGGCGTAGCGCGCACGATCCTCGTCTGAACGGGCATCGAAGCAATGCGGGCATGAGGTGCCAGCGGCATATTTCGGCGATAACAGGTCCTGCCCGGTCAGCGGATGCCGGCAGGCGCGGCACAGTTCAGCCTCACCCTCGACCAGGCGGTGTGACACCGAGACGCGCTCGTCGAAGACGAAGCATTCGCCCTGCCAGAGGCTCTGTTCGGCGGGCACCTCCTCGAGATATTTCAGGATACCGCCCTTGAGATGGAACACGTCCTCGAAGCCGAGCGACTTCACATAGGCTGTCGCCTTCTCGCAGCGTATGCCGCCGGTGCAGAACATCGCCACCTTCCGGCCGACGAGCTCGGCCCTATGCTGATCGACCCAGGCCGGGAATTCGCGAAAGCTCGTCGTGGCAGGATCGACCGCGCCTTTGAAGGTGCCGATCGACACCTCATAGGCATTGCGCGTGTCGATGACGATCGTGTCCGCATCCGAGATCAGCGCGTTCCAGTCGGCTGGCGCGACATAAGTGCCGGCGCTTGCCGCCGGATCGATATCCCCAACACCCATGGTGACGATCTCGCGCTTCAGCCGCACCTTCATACGGTGGAACGGCATCTGCGCGGCGCTGCTGTACTTGACCTCGAGACCGGCGAGACCTTCGATGGATTCGAGATGCTCGATGAGCGCGGCGATATCAGCTTCGCTGCCGGCGACCGTGCCATTGATGCCCTCATGCGCCAGAAGCAGCGTGCCTTTGATACCGCGTCCGCAGCAGAAGACGGCGAGCGGCGCACGCAACGCTTCGAAGTCGCCGAGCCGGGCAAACCTGTAGAGCGCGGCGACGCGGAAAGTTTGATTGGGCAGTGTCATCGCCGAAGCCACTAAACGCTCATGAAAGCCGATTCAAGGCTGACGCGTGGACCAGCCTCTCCTTGGTGGCTTTGACAGTCGGGCTGACGGCATTGCCGGTAGTGCGTGACATCGCGACACGCTTCGTTTCGTGGACAGAAAAACGGCCTTCTGCTAACCGGTTGAACGGATCAATACCGGAGAGACGACAAATGCCCAACAAGACCGAAAAGCTCCTGTCGCTCCTCAACGGCCAGCCAGTCATCCCGGTGCTGAAGATCGCCAATGTCACCGACGCCGTGCCGCTGGCGCGCGCCCTGGCGCGCGGCGGCCTGCCGGCGATCGAGATCACGCTGCGAACCGCTGACGCGCTGGAGGCGATCCGGCTCGTGGCAGGCGAAGTCGAGGA
>NZ_RZTI01000193.1:0-7765 GCF_003997275.1 Mesorhizobium sp. M6A.T.Ce.TU.002.03.1.1 | reverse complement strand
CACTCCGAGATAGGCAAGCGTGGTCTGGGCGCCGTTGAGCACCCGCATCTTGAGGTGCTCGAAGGGGGTGACGTCGCCGACGAACGTCGCGCCAACCCGGTCCCATCGCGGCACGCGGCCGGCGAATTTCTGCTCGATCACCCATTGCCGGAACGGCTCGCCGACGACGACAGCGGCATCGCGGTAGCCGAAATGCTGCTCCACGGTCTCGATATCGGCCTCAGAGGTCGCTGGCGCGATGCGGTCGACCATGGCCGAGGGAAAGGCGACGTTGGCCGCGATCCAGTCCGACAGGCCATTGCCGCGCCGGCTGGCCAAAGCCTGCACGACGTTCTCCAGGATGATGCCGTTGGTCGGGATGTTGTCGCAGGAGAGCAGCGTCACCGGACGGCTGTGCGAGGCCATGCGCAATTCAAGCGCCCGCGCCAGAATGCCCGGCACGCTTCGCGGTTCCAGTGGATTGGCGAGATCGTGGACGACGTCCGGGTGCGCCAGATCCAACGCGCCGCTGGACGGGATGTGGCAATAGCCTTTCTCCGTCACGGTCATCGTGACCATCTCGATGCCGGCGGAAGCCAGCACGCCGAGCGCGGGTGCCGCACTCTCCTGGCTGTCGACAACCCTGACGATGCTGCCGATGATTCGCGCCTCGACTTGGCTGTCTTCGCGGATCAGGCGCGTGTAGAGGCCGCCCTGCCAGCCCAGCGTTTCCGACAAGTATGGTGCGCGGATGTTGATGCCGACCACGCCCCAGCGATCGAAACGGCGCGAAAGAAGATCGTCGGTGTACTCCGCCTGGTGGCAGCGGTGGAAGGCGCCGACACCGATATGAGCCATCCCCGGGACAAGTGCGGCCCGATCATAGGATGGTTTTTGGACGGAGGAAGAAAGCCGGCTAATGAGTTCTGGGCCGAGCGTTTCGGGGGGCGTTGAAGTGCTCACCGGTTCGCCCCGACGACCCATTGCTCCTGGTCGATCAGGGCGCCGGTCATCGGCCCGGAGGCGTCGGAGAGCAGGAACACGGCAAGGTTCGCCACTTCGTCGGCCGCCAGCAGCCTCCCGAAAGGCTGCGACGCATTGGCGGCGTCGAGCCAGCCTGGGCCGTGGCCCAGCGTCTCGGCCTGCATGAAGCGTTCGGCCGGCGTGTCGGTCCAGCCGACATTGATGCCGTTGACGCGGATGCGGTCGAAACGATGCGCATTGGCGGCATTGCGGGTCAGCGTGGCGAGCGCGCCCTTGGTGGCGGAATAGATCGCCAGTTCGGGCGAGCCGCAATGCGCGTTGATCGACAGGATGTTGACGATGGCGCCGCCATGACCTTGCTTGATCATCTGCGCGATGGCCGCCTGCATCAGGAAGAATGGCGCCCGCGCGTTGACGGCGAACAGCGCCGCCCAGTCGTCGAGGCCGGCATCGAGAAACGAGGCGCGGTTGGTCAGGCCGGCGGCATTGACCAGCGCGTCGATGCGCCCGAAGTGGCCGACGCATTCCTCGACCAGCCGCGCCGGCGCCGTGGTATCAGCCAGATCGGCGGCGACGAAAGCGGTCGGCGTGCCTATCTCTGAAAGCGCTGCGGCGACTTCGGCGCCACGCACCGGCTCGCGGCCGGTGACCAGCAGGCCGCCGGCGCCTGAGTGCGCAAGCGTCTCGGCGATCGCCCGGCCGATGCCTTGCGTCGCACCGGTGACCAGCACCACCTTGTCGTCTAGCCGAAGCTCCATTCCTCCTCCCGGAATAAAGTTTCTATTTTTCTAGATATGGAACACCAATTCCCGATAGTCAATCGCATCCGTCTCAGGCCGTACGGCGCGCGACAACACCGTGGACAAGGGCCATGCCGACGGCGAGCGAAGCGGCAAGCGAGCGGAAGCCGGCAAAGTCGGACTCAACCACTTCCAGCCATGTATCCGACAGCTTGATCAGGGGAGAAAACGTGCTGTCGGTGATGGTGACGATGCGCGCCTTTCGCTCATGGGCGACAGCGACAAGGTCCGGCGTGATCGAGTTATAGGGACTGAAGGAGACCGCCAGCACGACGTCGCGCTTGCCGATGCAGCCGACCTGGTCAAGCGCGGTGGAACCGACATTGTCGACCAGCACGTTGCGCACGCCCTGTTGCGACAGAGTGAGCGAGAGATAGGTGGTGACGGGAAAGGCGCGTTTGCTGCCGATCACATAGATCAGGTCGGCGGAAGCCAGCAGATCGACCATGAGCTCGAAGCTGGCAATGTCGAAGTTATTGTCGATGCGGCCGAGCGAAGCCTGCGAGGCGCCGACCATGCCATTGAGAAAATGCAGATTGGCGTTGGGCTCGGTGGCCGCCCGTTCCTGTCCGTCGCGCGCCCGTCCCTCGGGCCAGGAGCCTTTGACGTGATCCTTGAAAAGACCCTGGAAATCGGAAAAGCCGGCGTAGCCGAAGATCTGCGCAAAACGAACAAGCGTCGAGGGCTGCACACCGGCCTGCTCGGCGACCTGCGCGATCGTGCCAAGCGCGACGTCGCTCGGATGCTGCCACAGGAAGATGGCAACCTGGCGCAGGCGTTTCGGAAAATGGACGGTGCCGGACGACAATACGGCGCGCAGTTCTTCGTAGGTCTGCGGCTTGGTGTAGCCGAGCGCGGCAAGCGAGCGGCCGCGCTTGCGGGTCGTGGTCACGTCGCTGCCACCAGTGCCAGCTTGGTCGGACGATCTGCGCGCTCCGCTCATGGCACAGGGAAGGCGGCGTCGAACAAGCTGTGTCTCGTCACCCGAACCGTCCTCCCAAGGTCATGACAGGCTCCTAGGCTAGCGCGGCACGATCGTTTTACAAAACAAAAATTGGAAATCATGTTCGAAAACGGCGGCGGAAATTTTATAGTCGCATTCCACATCTTCGGAACGGAGTTCTCAATCATGGTCTTTGCAATCGCTGACGGATCGACGCGCCAACGCTTGGCGGTCGGCCATGCGGCTCGACGACCAGATCACGCTGGTTGCCGCCGCATTGTTCTCGGACCCGAAAATGCCTGTTGGTGTTATTTCACTGCGGTGACCCTGCCCGCCGCATCGAGGCGACAGCCGACCCGCGCCCGCCGAACTTCGATGCCGCCTTGTCTTGCGTAGTCTATTCGCACCTCGATCGGCGCCGTGAGTGCGCCCCGACGTTGACGCAAGGCGCCTGCGCTTACCGCGTGGACACGGACGGCGCCAAGCGGCGTCGCAGCGGACATGATCGCCGCGCGGCAGGCTCGCACGACCGCAGCTGGCGTACCGGGTTTCGCTTTCAGTGGTCTGAAAGATCCAAAGGGATACCCCTTCGTGGAGTCGCCCTCACCGGCTTTGGAAGGCCTGAGAGCGGGTGGCAGGGCGATCGATTGCTTGCCGGTCTTGGGAGAGGCAGTGGCTGCCGTGACTGCGGCCGGACTACCGGGACCGGTACTCGTTCCGTTTTCGGCGGACGGATCGTCGCCCACGCCGACACCCGTCGAAGGGCTAACGCCTGCGTCGAGTGATCCTGCGCCGACCGAAGCTCCAATGTTTGCTCCACCCACACCGTCGACGCTCGTGCCCACCCCCACAGATGCGCCTTGCGAGCTGGCGCTCACTCCAGCACCGACCCCGAGGCCGCCGGCCTTACCGCCTAAACCTGCGTCAAGAGCCGAGGCAGGCCCGATTGCGATCCCGATCGTCAACACGGCTGCGACGTACTTTTTCATTGTGATACTCCCCTGCGGCATACATTTCGCTCACTAGTCTTCACTGGCATAGGTCGAGCTTCACAGTGGTCGCGTCGGGAGCAATGCGGCGGGAAGAGCGATGGTTGCCGGCAGAACAGGATGTGGTGACTTTTTTGCCTTCACTTTCCGTTTTTTCGGCAAGCCCGGTTTATGGGCTGGTTGGGCGCCCGAACGCGATAGCGTACTTGCAAGTGGGGTACGTGATTTCGGCGCGCGCTCCAAAGCCGCAGTGCGACGCTTATCCTTGACGATGTCGATCGCCTCACGCGCGGCACTGAGGCTGCGGCCTAGACCGATAGCCCTTTCACGCTCTTTCTCCAGCGCCGCACTCAACTCTGCCGAGATCTGTTTTGAAGCGTCGCGTTCCTTGCGAACAATGTCGAGGTCGCGCGCAGCTAAATCTGCTCGTTCGCGTTCCAGTTCGAGTGCTTCTCCAGCTTGCTTTAGAGCGGTCTCGACCACCGATCGGTCCTTTATGGCGTTGCTCTTCTCGACCGCGGCCAGGTTTGCGCCTGTCTTAAGAGCGTCGATAGTTTGGCGAGCCGTGGTGAGTTCTTGTTCCAAGAGTTCAACCTTGTGCCTCTCCTCATCAAGCGCTTGCTTCGCAGCAACCTGAGAGGCTTCCATAGAGGGGTGCGCTCCGGCGGCCTTCTCGCGGTCCCAGAGAATGGCTTCGGCCCTAAAGTCTTCGATAACGCGCTGCGCCGTCTCCAGCGCTTCGTCTATTTGCTGCTGTTCTTTTAGGGCTTGTGCTTGCTTAGCCGCCGTGTTTGCCAGTGCGTGTGCCTGGGCGCTTGCGTCACGTGCCTCGCGCTGCATAATTTCTAGCTCCGCTCGTGCTGCGGCCAATTCGCGGCGTAAAGCCATTTCATGCTCGCCGGGCGGCGTCTGCACACCCTCCTTGAGTTGCGCGGCGCTGGCAACGCTGACTCCCGCGGCGGCGATGACGGCAACCGCGACGGAACGAAATGTGGACGAAATCTTCACGATGGGAGACTCCTCAAGATCGCCGCCTACCTAGCGCGACGGACACATGTCGAAGTCCGGCTGATAGCCACCTTCGCGGTAAAGGTTCTCTGCGACGTAGCTGCCTTTCGCCCTTTCCAGCACACCGGGTCCAAGATGGATTCCTCGGGCATCTGTAAAGACCTACTGCTGCCATCCGCGGTGCTCCTTATTTTACCCCCCGGACAGGATGATCCCGTAGACGCCTGCGAATGTCGCCCTTCATTGTGATGAAGCGACGCGCCGCGCGCGGCCAGGTGCCCGGTGTCGTCGACGACGCCCTGGCGTGAAGTTCGTCGCGGCGGCCGTTGCCTCGAATTCCGCAAGTAGGGGCCTGGACGCCTGCTTTGTTCCCATGTGTGCCGAGCATGCAGGTCCCAGAACGGTCAATAAATACAGCCGCATCTACGGCCACACGGGATGCGGCCGATTTCACCGGTGAAGGGGTTCTGTGCAGTGGCCGGCACTTGGCATCGGTCAGCGCGCGGATCGATCCAGGGGTGCAAAATAGTTGCCGTGAAAGCCAAAGGGGATGTGATGCGGGACGGAGGCCCGGGCGCGTTTGGCGAGCGTCGCGGCGTCGAGCACAAGCAGGAATGACGTGCCGGCGCCGACATCGAGCACGACGGACAACAGGACGCCGTCGTCTTCCTCGGCGCCGGTCGGCCGCGCCACATAAACAGGCTCGCCAGCATAGCAGCCCGGTTCGGCCCAGGTCGTCACGGTCGCCGGCGCGGTGGCTGAAAGCTCGACCTTGGCTATAGTGTCGAGGAAGCTGTCCGGTTCACTTTGGCCGGCTCCCCATACGCAGCGATACGATCTGCCGGCGCGGCGGGAATAGTCGATGCGCGGCAACTCGATGCGTGTGCCGCAGAGCGATTCCGGCTCGATCTCGACAGCCGCAGAAGGGCTACCGTCGAGCGGAATGCGGTACCGCGTCAAGGTCGAGGTCGGGTTGACCTGCGCTCCGGAGCGCAGCCGGTCGAGGCGCAGCTCGTCGATGATTCTCGCATCGGGATAGGCGAGGAGGTCCACCAGCAGCGCGCCGTCCGCCTCGAAGGCATTGACGTGGTGAAAGCAGAAGCACGACGCCGCCCTGGCACGGGCGGCGACAGCGCCGGTCGACTTATCGATCACTGTGAATACGGTGCCGAACTCCGGTTGCCAGCGATAGTTTGTGATGAAGGGTCTGCCTGAGAAGACGAGCTTGAGCGGGTTCACCCGAAGCGGAAACTCCGTCAGCACCAAATAGCGTTCCGACATGCCGAAGGAATGCATGTAGCTCGGCCGATCGACGGGCAATTCGGCCAGGACACGCTGCATGCCGCTTTCGTCGACGAACAGGCGATACGTGCTGCGGCGCCCCATCTCGATGACGTACGAGTAGCCGCGCTCGCCGTCGCTGTGCGGATGCGCAGTCGAGATCTGCCCCTTGATCGCCCGACTGAATTGGAGCCGGCCGTGCGTTTTGAGCGTGTGCGGATCGAAGCGGATCGGCATCGGCGTCTCGGTCAGCGCGACGATCTCGCCGGCCAGCACGGAGACATTGACATTCGCATTGTCGGTCAGCTTTGGGTTGAAGATCGCCATCACGCGGCCGAAAAGTGTGCGGCACGGATCCGTCATGAATTCGCCGCGCGCGATGCGACCCTTCTCCATCGCCTCGCAATAGGATTGCGAGCGGATGAAGCGGTTGGAATAGCGGACCGCGCCATCGCTGAAGTCGAAGGCGTGGAGCATGGCGAGACCGTCGAACCAATGCGTATAGGCTTGCCGGCCCACCTCGAATTTCGCAGGCCCGGTTCGGAGAAGCCGGCCGGTGAGCCACGCCGGCAATTCGCCCTCCACCTGCAACGGCAGTTGATCGACCTCCTGTTCGAGTGTGGTGAAGCCCAGTGCGTAACGGCCCTTCGCTTCAGGCATTCCAGCCTCCTTCACTTCGCCTGGTGCCTCCGCCCTCCCTGCCGTTTAACGCGTCAGCGTCGCCGATGTTTCGCATCCGAGCCGTAGAGCCGGACCAACTTCCTGCCAAGTTCCTGACGCAGCGGGATCAATCAGCCTCGCCAGCAGGTCGCCGATCTTGTTTGTGATCCAGACAGAACCGGGTATGGCACGATCCTGGGCGTCATAGGCCGTCGGCGCGGCGGTGAACCTTCGTCATCCGCCCGTATGCAACTGCCGCCGTGCCGGACAAGGGATGACCGGCTGAGCGAACCACAGCCCCAGCCAACGGAAAAACCGTTCGCTGGCAGCGAAATCAGATATTTGGGATATCCCGCTGGTGGAGCTGAGGAGGATCGAACTCCTGACCTCGTCATTGCGAACGACGCGCTCTCCCAGCTGAGCTACAGCCCCGTCCAGCGGATGGGCGCATTTATCGGGCGTGGCGGTTTCCTGTCAAGACGGCGTTTTGCCCAAAAAAGCCGCGCGGCGAGCCATCGACGTGGCCTGCCGCGGACAGCGGCTCTTGCCGCTTTCGCCCGTAATGGCTACATGTCGGCAACAATCGGAGACCGGCATGATAGCCCTCATTCAGACCATTGTCCTGGCGCTTGACATTTATTGGTGGATCATCATCGCTTCGGCGATTTTCTCGTGGCTCTACGCCTTCAACGTCGTCAACTCGCGCAACCAGTTCGTCGATAGCGTCAGCAACATGCTCTTCCGGCTGACCGAGCCGGCGCTGCGGCCGATCCGCCGCTTCTTGCCCGACCTCGGCGGGATCGACATTTCGCCGATCATCCTGCTTCTGATCCTGTTCTTCCTCCGGCAGTTCCTGCTCACCACGGTGGCGCCGCTGGTCGTCTGACGGCCATTCGAAGACTGGGCCGTTTCGCCCACGTAACGACGGCGTCGACCTATTCGTCCGGCTGACGCCGAAAGCGGCGATGGACAAGCTCGAAGGCATCGAGATTTCGGCAGACGGGCGAAGCCATCTGAAGGCTCGCGTCCGCGCCGTGCCGGAAAACGGCGCCGCCAATCAAACGCTCGAACGGCTGGTCGCCAAGGCGCTGGGAGTGCCGCGATCGGCCGTTTCGGTCGTC
>NZ_RZTI01000192.1:0-7945 GCF_003997275.1 Mesorhizobium sp. M6A.T.Ce.TU.002.03.1.1 | reverse complement strand
TTGTGGGCGCGGAGCTGAATGCCGAGATGGAGCATCAGACCGCCAAGGACACCACCACAGGTGCGCAGCAGCCGATGGGTGCGCGAGGTGCCACGGTCGCCGACACGCTGGGCGGATCGGCCGATGCTGCCAACCAGCAGTCGCGTTCGGGCGAGCGCAACACGTAGCGCGCAGATCACTTTGCATCTCCCCGCAACTTCGCTTGGCGCAAATGACGGTGCTAGATGGCCGTCATCTTTAGACAGGCATATCGAGCGATGTGAGGTAATCCTCCCCATCACCGGAAAGACAAAGCAGGGTTCAGATGCCGCTCCCTCGCTTCGGCCCTGTTGGGGGCGCGCTTGCCGAGGGCTTCAGGCGGAAAGCTTCCAAGAGGGGCCGCAGCGGCCAAGCAGCCGGGCGGCCGAGACCAGGCTCCGATGCCTTCGAGACCCGGGTAGGCACGTTCGGAACAAATCCGCCATCCGCCGCTTAGAGGGGTCTAGAGCCATTGGCATGGACTGGCGAGGACCAAACGTGGCGAATTATCTGACACTGCCTACGACTACATCGAAAGGTCGGATCAGGGTGGTCGTGGAAACGCCGCGTGGCGCCGAAGCAAAGTTGACTTACAAGCCCAAGAAGAAGCTTTTCGAATATACGCGGCCGCTTCCAGCGGGCCTTGCCTACCCGTACGACTGGGGCTTCCTGCCTTCTACACTGGGCGACGATGGCGATGCCCTAGACGGTCTAGTCATCCATGAGGCAGCCAGCGCCCCCGGTGTTGTCATCAAGTGCGATCTGCTCGCGGCCCTTCGTGTCATGCAAACGGAGAACGGCGAGACCGTGAGAAACGATCGCTATGTATTTTGCCCGCACAAGCAAGATGCGCATAGCGAGTCTCTCCTTGGCGAGAATGTTCCGGATCGTTTGCGATCCCAGATCGAGCAGTTTTTCCTCGCGTCGGTGTCCGGCACCGACAAGCAGATCGAATTCGAAGGGTGGCACGATTCCAGCCAAGCTCTCCGGAACATCCATCGGGCCATGAGAACTTTCAAGCGGAAACAGCGAGCCGCCGCTCTCTGAGCGTTCCAATACTAATAAGAGTGCAGCTTGAGAACACAAGGCTGCCTTGGACGCCGCGCGGGCACCTTCACGGGTCCAACATGGGCGAAGTGCACACGTAAGCTGACAGCTGGTAGCGAAAGTCCCAGATCATGAGTGCCGGTCGCGAAGCGATTTATGCCGTGAAGAATTTGATGGCGAAAGGGTAAGGCGATGGGGAAACGCTAATGGAGATGCGTCCTTGGAATTGCCGACGACGGGTGCTCGTCGCTAGTGACTTTCGCCGAAGCCGCAGATAATAGCGGTTAGTCGATTTCCCCAGCAACCGCTCATATTCCCTCTCCGGCTCGCTGTAGGTGCCATCGGCCAACTGGAACAGACCATCACGATCGCTGATGACGATCTCACCCCGCGTGGCTCTGATCAGGCCCCTGCCCTCAAGCTCCTGGATGGCAACCGTGACACCCGGTCGCCGCACACCGAGCATGACGGACATGATTCGTGGGTGATTGCAAACCGGTCGTTGCGGACGCGGTCGTGGCACATCAGAAGCCAGCGAGCCAAACGTTCGTCCAACTTCGACCGTGCGTTCACCAGGGCGGTGTAGCTGGTCTGAATATAGAGGGTCTGGACATAGAGAAGCAGAACAGCCTTCAGCGTAGTGCTCTCAGACAGAGCAGACGACAGTGCCGGGGCTGGAATTCGCAAGCCGCTTCCCGCCAGCTGCATATAGGTGTCATGCGCGGCGCGATCGCCGCCTAGGGCCACTAAGGCTCCGGTCATGCCGGTCATGCTTCCATGCCGATCAGGCCGACCTCAGTATCCCGGCACACGCAAAGGGTTCGCCGTTCCATTTTGCGAAGCGACGGGCCCATGAGTGCCCGGCATTGGGGCACAGGCATTGCTGACCGTCCGATTGAGGTGCCAGACAAATTGATCCACTGCTGGGCACCCTTGGCCTCTGTACCAGCGCGTTAGGACGTCCGAAGAGTAAGCTGGCTGCCCTGGGAGTAACACGCGGGAGCCTGGGTTAGGCCCGCCGCCTCATGCTGACGCCAGAGGCAGTGAAGGGAATCGATCGCACCTGCGATGTCAAACTCGCAGCAGCTAAGACAAGCGCTCTCTTCCGGCCAGCACTGAAACCCCGTGTTAACGTCGTTCGTGGCTGAGATGATGCGGCCGCAGCTTGAAAGTGTAAGGTACGGCTCGCTGCCAGGCACGGAGGCGAAAATGAAATTGCTGGAATTGCGCTCTTGTGCACGGGCATGATCAGCGCAGCAATGCCAGCCATTCGCGCTGAGGATCAGCTTGTTCCGCCTAACCACGTAGAAGCGCCAGAGCCGGCAGTTCATTGCGAGGGCCAAAACTGCCTTCCACCATCCGATGACCCTGTCGAGGAATGCAAGGGGCAAGATTGCACGCCGGCTCCGCCGGTTGACCCAGGTCCGCAGATTGAACAGGTCGACTGAACAGCATCAGCCGAACACCCCAACCACGAAGGTGATCGTAGACCTGCGGAGAAGGTTGGATCCAGGTCCTCTCCCTCCGCCGGTGTGGTTTGACGACATCGATCAGCCTAATGCGATCGCGCTTTCGTTCAATCGGTACCCCGTCCGTGGTGAGGAAGCGGAACGGCTTCGGGAAGGCCGCGAATATTGTCACCCCCGCCGAATACACTTTCATCTTGCCGACGCAGTACGCATTTCGGCCTGAATGCTGGCGAACAGCCGGATTTCGAGGGCAATCCGCCGGGCCGCATCGGCACCCCCCCCGGTTGGTTTTGATCCCCATGATAAGGTCGTCGCGCTCTGGCGTACGGCTTCCAGGCGACCAAGAAAGAGGACGACAGTGCCATCGTCGATCAGACGGTTGACCGAGATGTTGGGCTCGAACAGGAGTTGCCGCAGGCACCGGCGACAAAGGCGCGCCTCCGTCGTCCGGAGGCGCGTTCTCTCTCTTGTTCATGACGTGCTCATTGATTCTGCTTCCGAAGCGCCGTTTAACTAGGCAGCTTCCTGCATCGCTCGCTCGTTGACGCTGGTCTCCCCAAGCTGCGTCAGCGCTTCGTCAGTCGCCTTTTCCTCTTCGAGCGTCTCCTCGAGCAGTGGCACGGCATCCTTTAGGCCGAGCAGTCCGGCCCAGGTGATCAGCGTGCCATAGCGGGCGATCTCATAGTGTTCGACAGCTTGCGCCGCCGCCACAAGACCAGCGTCCAGAGCTGGAGCTTCCTTGAATTCCTCCAGTATCTCCTGTCCTTCCTCAATAATGCCGTCGATCGCGGGACATGTCTTTCCTTGTGCCCGTTTGCCGAAAATCTCGAAGACCTGCTGCAGCCGTTCGATCTGAGCCTCCGTCTCGTCGCGGTGCTTTTCGAATGCGGCGGTCAGTTGGTCGGATTCGGCACCCTTCGCCATCTTCTTCAGCGCAGTCAGGATTTTGCGCTCAGCGTAGTAGACGTCCTTCAGTCCGTCGTGGAAAAGATCTTCGAGGCCCTTGGCCTTGCTCTGCGATTCATTTTTCATAGCCATCGTCGTCTCCGAATGTGAGAAACGCGTGTCTGGTGGCACGCGCAGCTTTAACCAAAGTGGGTGCTGTTTGTTCCTTTGGCCCGATCGGCAATCCTCTGTGCCTGGACGTCATCGACGTAACCGAACAAACCGCAACGCCCCTCAGTAGTGCCTCACGCCTACACGGGCCTGGATTGCGAGGGATTGAGGCAGCGCGCAAGCGGCCATTTCGCTGGATGCCGGCGAAACGTGCAACCCGCCCCGGTGTTCCGTGCACTAAAGAAAGCCCGCGCCCTTCGGGAAAAAAGGACGCGGGCCCATCGGGAGTCATCCATGTCGCAGCTGCACAAATGAAACTTTCAGCCCGCGCCGAAGTTCCACACGGAAACAAGAAAGGCCCGCCGCGCCTCCAGCCGCGCCGCTCCACTGGCCACCAAACGAAATATGAAACCGGCGCCCGAGGGGATGGGAAGGACGCGGCCTGATCAGAGGGTGCAGTCCGATCAGCACTAGGGCAAGTGCTGCACGACCCGAACGCATTGGCTCGGCCAGGTTCCCGCACGGAATACAAGCCCACCGCCAGAACCCGCCCTCGCTCGATTTCAGCCAAGCCGCCTACCGTCTCCCCCGAATGCCAGGTCGGAAGAACGGACGAGCGTCTGTAACCGAGAGCGATCACGGCTGAGTTCTGGAGGACGAGTTCCAGGATTTCTATCCCGTCCAGACTCTAGCCGTGCCTGCTTGCGACGGATGAATTTGCCTTCGGACAGTGGCGCTTGGCCTGCCGTTCAGGAACAACAACGCCCAAGCCAAGTTTGGTGGTCCAGGAGGTAACGACAATGCGCATACTGAGAACCTTCTTTGAATACTTGTGGCGCTCGAACAGCAAGTCGCCAACAGACCTTGCGCCGCCCGTCGACGCGATCGTTCGGCTGCTGAAAGAAAAGCAAAAACTCGCTACAAAGAAAGGACTTGGTCGACCAGATTAGACTGCTGGCGGCTGACCGTGCTGTAGCGAAGGATGTGGCGACGGGGCACACAGCATCACGCGTCACCTTGCCTATCTGCAGCTTTAGACGGAAACTTGCCATCGGGAACGGTGCACCCGCGGCAGGCTCGGGCATGCGGCAATGCCTTGGTCGCCTGGAGCAGCGCCAATCGGCGCCGTGTGTATCGGCGGCAATCACGAGAGAAGGAGGATCAGGTTCGCGCCAGTTAGTCACCGCTCAATTCTGGCTGGCAGGTGACGACATGTCTTTTCGTGCAAGGCCCCGCACAGCTTCAAGACCCCGTGGGAAGCCGCTGCGGTTACTAAAATCCTGCGGTTGCCGGCGACCTCGAGCGTGCCGGGCGCTTACCTTTTGCGCCGTCAATAAATCGATGAGTGTCACACCGGCAACGAGCACCAATGCAAGTCCGACGTTGTCACGTTTTGGATTGTCATGCCGGAACGCCCATAGGAGTGTTCCGATGTCGAGCCCATCACCGGCCACACGGCTCCAAAGCCCGGACTGTCTGTCTGCCGACAAGGACAGAATGCCGCTGCTGAGTTCACGCGCTCCATAGGCGCGGATCACGCCTTCCTTACCAGGTATGCCGAGTGCGCGGGCGATGCGCTCGGAGGCTATGAGTTCGACCATGCCCAGCGCAATGCTAAACCATCCGAGTTTGCGCGCTACCATATCGGAGGGCGCGAGCGCCTTTGGGCCAGATTTTACGACCTTTGGGTCGCTTGGCCGTCTGCTGAGATTGCCGAATTTGCTAAGCATGTTCATGACACTGATCCTATGGCTTCAGTACAACTTTGACGCAACTGTCCTGCTTGTCGCGAAAGATCTTGTACATCTCGGGTCCTTGTTCGAGCCCGGCAGTGTGGGTGATGACAAACGACGGGTCGATCTGACCTTCTTCGATGCGGCGCATTAGGTCGTCGGTCCAGCGGTTCACATGGGTCTGGCCCATCCTGAAGGTCAGGCCTTTGTTCATGGCTTGGCCCATCGGGATCTTGTCGACGAGCCCACTGTACACGCCCGCGATTGAGATGACGCCGGCTGGCCTGCAGACATAGATCATTTCACGCAGCACGTGGGGCCGATCGCTCTCCATCAGCATCATCTGCTTCGCGCGGTCATAAACGGTGTCCGGTTGACGGAAGGACACGTGACTTTCCATCCCGATGGCGTCGACGCATTTATCTGGCCCATTGCCGCCTGTAAGCTCGTTCAGCCTTTCGACAACGCTCTCCTCCAGGAAGTTGATGGTAATCGCGCCGCCCGCTCCGGCCATGGAAAGGCGTTCGGGCAGGCAATCTATACCCACGACCTGCTTGGCACCGAGAAGAATGGCGCTGCGAATTGCCATCTGCCCCACCGGGCCACAGCCCCAGATCGCGACGGTGTCGGAGGGCTCGATTTCGCACTGGACAGCAGCCTGCCAGCCAGTTGGCAATATGTCGCCAAGGAAGAGGACCTGCTCATCGGAGAGCCCGACCGGTACCTTGATGTGCGTTGCATCGGCAAATGGTACGCGAACATACTCGGCTTGTCCGCCCGGATAACCGCCAGTCAGATGGGTATACCCAAACAGCCCAGCCGTCGTGTGACCGAACGCCTTGTCGGCAATGTTCTTGTTGCGGTTGGTTCGTTCGCAGACCGAGAAGTTCTTGCGCTTGCACTGGTCACATTCCCCGCAAATGATGGTGAAGGGAACGACGATGCGGTCTCCCTTCCTAAGCGCGCCGTTTACCCCGGATCCAACTTCCACCACCTCACCCATCATTTCGTGGCCCATTATGTCGCCTGGCAGAATTGCCGGAATGAGGTTGTGATAGAGATGCAGGTCCGAGCCGCAGATCGCGCAGCTCGTCACCTTGACAATGACGTCGCGCGGGTCCTCGATTTCGGGATCGGTAACTTCATCGCAACGTATGTCTTCTGTTCCATGCCAAACCAGCGCTCGCATGCTTAATCTCCCGTAGGCCTGGTTCGCGGCGTCGTGAGAGCGAGCTCGGCCGCTTTCCTTCAGGCTGTGAATTGGCTTTCCGGGGTCCAACCGCGAGGCAGCATCCATGTTCCCCGCCTTCGTTAAAAAACTTAGGCCGGCTTGGGAAGGTGGGGCTGATGGCAGTGTCGGAGCGTCGAGAAGGCGGTGGCGCCCTGCCGGACATCGTTAAGAAAGGTCAAGGAAGCGTGCAACGTCTCCGGGCTTCGCCGTGGGTGGTGGTGCATGGCGGCAACGTGATGGGGCAGGTTGCGAGTCCGGGTGGAGAAGGTTGGATTTCAGGTGCTCCCCCTCAATCACGACATAGGGTTTGCACATGTGAGGAACGTCGGTGGCCTTCGCGCAGTTGCGGGCGTGAACTGGAGCGTGATCGCCGTCGATGTAGAAAGCAGATTTCCTTTCGCCAGCTTCGATTTTGCTGCCAAAGGCATTCTCATCTTTAAGGAAACCGTTCCGCAATATCTCACCCTCAGGTGGGGCGGCACTGCCGGACGGAACCGCAATTCATCGCGCCGAACTCGATCACCTGTTATCGCTGGTTCAAGATTCCGAAAGCAGCACAACGGCGCTCTTGGGACCTCCTGGCGCCGGAAAATCTGCATTGCTGGCAGCATTCGGCCAGCGCCTTCATGACCAAAACATTCCATTCCTGGCGATCAAAGCAGACTTGCTAGACCTCGACATTTCTGACGAGGAAGGACTTTCACAATCCATCGGCCTGGATCACATTCCGACAAAGCTTCTACTTGGGCTGTCGCTCACGCGTCCGACCGTGCTCATCATTGACCAGCTTGACGCACTGGCTGGGTATGTAGACCTACGCACCGGTCGTCTTAATGTCCTACTCAATCTTGTACGCAGGCTGAGCGGCGCACGGAACATGCACATCGTCTTTTCCGCCCGCACCTTTGAATATGAACACGATGTCCGCCTTCGAACCATTCGTGCCGAAAGTCTTAACCTGGAGTTGCCGCCCTGGAGCACGGTACTCAGAGCCGCCGCCGCCAGGTGGAAACATTCTGTCGGCAGTTCCGGCGACGTGCAGATCGTCAACTTCGATTGGCAGAGACGGGATTTTGGCACAACGCTGTTGGAAAAAGGTCGTGGCCGTGCAAAGTGACGCAAGGTTGACTGAACTCTCAGCAAGACGGCCTGTGTTGCCCATGGCTCTGCCGCTCCGTGACGCGGGCTCGTCCAACACCTGACATCGCTCAGCCGCTTCCGGCGTTGGCGGTGTCGAGCAAAGTGCATGACTGAGACTGAAGCTCCCACGCAAAGCACAGGCGACCAAGATGACATCAGATTCAGACAAGGCAGTTGAGCAATTGCTCGATACGCCTGACCTTGCCACCGCGCTGGAAAGCGAGCAGTTCAAAAAATTTCTTGACCAGGTG
>NZ_RZTI01000191.1:0-8340 GCF_003997275.1 Mesorhizobium sp. M6A.T.Ce.TU.002.03.1.1 | reverse complement strand
CAGGTCGGCAATCTTCCGGGTGGTCAGATCCCGGTGGCGGCCAATGCGCTGATGGCCAAGGAAATCGACCTGAAGGGCACGTTCCGCTTCGGCGCAGAATTCAACCAGGCGGTCGATCTCATCGTCGGCGGCGACATAGACGTCCTGAAGCTGGTGACCGCGGAACGCCCCCTTTCCTCGGCACGCGACGCGTTTCGCCTGGCCGCCGACCGCTCGCAGAGCGTCAAGGTTGTCCTGACCGCCGACTGAGGTTTTTCCCGGCGCCTGCCGCCAGCTGTTGTCAACCGTTCCAGACTTAGCCAGTCGCCCCGCCTACCTCCGCCTGCTTGCGGGCTCGCGCAAACTGCAGAGCCGCAACGCCGGCGGTCGCAGCAAGCGCCAGGCCGATTGGAATGAGGCTCGACGGCTGGTCGGCCTTTCTGAGCACCGCCACCACGTCATATCCGACATCCAGCCCGATGCGCTTGGCGTAGGATCCGAAATCGACATTGCTGATCATCAGCGCGTCGCCCGCTTGCGTGATGGTAAGACCGATGCCGCGCAGCCGCTCCAGCGGCTCGCCCGGCTCGCCGAGCGGCACGTTGACGGTCTTGCGTACATCTTCGCCCATGAGGTCGACACCCTCGACGACGAAATTGATGCGGCCGTCGGCCGGCGCCTGCCCGACTGCCGACAGGAACTCGCTCGCCGGCAATTCCTCGTAAGGCGGCGACACCTGGTTGAGCCACCAGTCCGGCCGAAACAGCGTGAAGCAGATGAGAAGCAGGGCGGCACTTTCCCACAGACGGCTTTTCGTCACGAACCAGTTCATGGTCGCGGCCGAAAAAAGCAGGATGGCGATCAATGAGACCGTCGCCACCCAGATCGTTTGAGGCCAGGTGTCGACTCCGATCAGCAGGATCGCCGGGTTGAAGATGAAGACGAAGGGCAGGATCGCGGTACGCAGCGAATAGAGCGCGCCCTGGAAACCGGTGGCGATCGGATCTTCCTTGGAAATCGCCGCCGCCGCGAAGGCCGCCAGCCCGACGGGCGGAGTGATATCCGCCATGATACCGAAGTAAAAGACGAACAGGTGGACAGCGATCAACGGGATTGGCAATCCGGCCTGCGCACCGAGATCGACCACGACCGGCGCCATCAGCGTGGCGACCAGGATGTAGTTTGCGGTGGTCGGGATACCCATGCCGAGCACAAGGCTGATCGCTGCGATGAGGATCAGCATCAGGATGACGTTGCCGCCGGAGATTAACTCGACGAGCTCCGTCATCATCAGGCCGAGACCGGTCAGCGTGATCGTGCCGACGACGATGCCGGCGGTGGCCGTGGCGATACCGATGCCGATCATGTTGCGGGCGCCGAGCGCCAGCCCGTCGATCAGGTCGTCCCAGGCAGCACGCACCGAGGCGACGAGGTTTTCTTTACGAAATACCGCCATCAGCGGCTTGCGGGTGGCGACAATACCGAGGATCGAGACCGTTGCCCAGAATGCCGAGAGGCCAGGCGACATCTGCTCGACCATCAGGCACCACAGAAGCACGGCGATCGGGATCAGGAAATCGAGCCCGGTCCGCGTGACGTCCCAGGCGCGCGGCAGTTCCAGGATCGGCGCGTTCGGGTCGTCGAGCGCGAGATCCGGATAGCGGGAGGAATACCAGACGGAGGCGACGTAGAGAGCCACGCCAGCGACTGCGAGCACCGGCGGCGCGGTCCCGCCCAAGACAGCCTGGATAGCAACAATGCCGTAATAGACGATACAGACGGCGAGAATGCTGCCCGACAGTCCCAGCCCCATCCGCAGCATTCGTTCTCTTGCCGGCGTCGGACGCTGCGGGATCGTCTTCAGGTCCATCTTTATCGCTTCGAGGTGAACCATGTAGAGCAGTGCTATGTAGGAAAAAACCGCCGGCAACAGCGCGTGCTTGACGATCTCCGAATAGGGAATGCCAACGTACTCGACCATCAGGAAGGCGGCCGCACCCATGACCGGCGGCATAATCTGGCCGTTGATCGAGGCCGCGGCCTCGATGGCGCCCGCCTTGACACCGGAAAGGCCGGTGCGCTTCATCAGCGGGATGGTGAAGATGCCGCCCGACACCACATTGGAGACGGACGAGCCGGACACTACGCCGTTGAGGGCCGATGAGACCACGGCGACCTTTGCCGGACCACCGCGCAAATGGCCGAGCAGCGCGATGGAGATCTGCATCATCCAGTTGCCGGCGCCTGCCTTCTCCAAAAGCGTGCCGAACAGGACGAAGAGAAAGACGAAGCTCGTCGACACGCCAAGCGCGATTCCGAAGACGCCTTCGGTGGTCAGCCATTGATGGTTTAGAAACTTGTTGAGCGAAGCGCCGCGATGCTGGATCACGTCCGGCATGTACTGGCCGGCAAAGGTGTAGAAGATGAAGACACACGCCACGACCACCATCGGAAGGCCGAGCGCGCGGCGCGTCGCCTCGAGGAGCAACAGGATGCCAACGGTGCCGGTGACGAGATCGAGCGTGGTCGGCTGGCCCGGCCGTCCGGAAAGCTGGACGTAAAAGAGAAAGAGGTAGGCGCCGGCGAATCCGCCCACCACGGCCAGCACCCAGTCGAGCACTGGCACGCGATCGCGGGGCGAGGATCTCAGCGCCGGATAGGCGAGGAAGGTCAAGAACAGCGCGAAGCCGAGATGGATGGCGCGCGCTTCCGTGTCATTGAGGATGCCGAAGCCGAACACGAACGGCAAAGGCGAAGCATACCAGAGCTGGAAAAGCGACCACGCAACTGCAACCCAGAGCAGGATTCGAGCGACTATTCCGCCCGGATGCCGGCCACCCGTATCGGCCTCCGCGACAAGTTGTTCGAGCTCTTCGAGATCGACGCTGGCCGGTTGTTCCTTCACTTCGCTCATGACGCCTCCTGTTGCGGATGGCCCCGGCGGGTCCACGGGACCCGCCGGACTGTCGTCAGATCACGAAGCCTACTTCAGCCAGCCCTTTTCCTTGAAGTATTTTTCAGCGCCCGGATGCAGCGGCGCGGAATTCCCCTCCGACACCATCTTGGCCGGATCGAGATTGGCGAAGGCCGGATGCAGCGACTTGAACTCGTCGAAATTCTCGAACACCGCCCTGGTCAATTGATAGACGCTCTCATCGGGAACCTTGGCCGAAGTGACCAGCGTGGCGAGCACACCGAAAGTCCCGGTGTCGTCGGGATTGTTTGCGTAAAGGCCGCCCGGAATGATCGCCTTGGCATAGTAAGGATTCTCGGCAACGAGCTTGTCCACCACTTCTCCAGTTAACGGCACGAGCTTGGCACCGCAGGTGGTCGTCGGATCCTGGATGTTAGCCGAAGGATGGCCGACGCCGTAGAAGAATCCGTCGATCTTGCCGTCGCAGAGCGCCGGGCCGTGCTCGTCGGCCTTCAACTCCGATGCGAGCGAAAAGTCGGCCAACGTCCAGCCCATCGCACCGAGCAGACGTTCCATGGAAGAGCGCGTTCCGGAACCGGGATTGCCGACGTTGAAGCGCTTGCCCTTGAAGTCCTCGAATTTCGTCACGCCGGCATTCGGATGCGCCAGGACCGTGAACGGCTCCGGATGGATCGAGAAAACCGCGCGCAGATCGGTATGAGCGCCACCGTCCTTGAATGATTCCTGGCCTTTGAAAGCGTTGTACTGGACGTCGGACTGCGCCATGCCGAAGTCGAGTTCGCCTTCCTTGATCGTGTTCACGTTGAATGCCGATCCGCCGGTCGATTCGACCGAGCAGCGGATGCCGTGTGTCTTGCGATCCTTGTTGAGCAGGCGGCAGATAGCACCGCCGGCGGCATAGTAGACGCCGGTGACGCCACCGGTCCCGATGGTAACGAAATTCTGCTGCGCCATTGCGCTGGCCGAAAACAGCAGCGCGGCCGACAAGGCGGCGATCTGCGCTCCGAGGCGTGCAGTCCGGGCATGTTTCATCTGGTTCTCCCTTGGTACTTTGCGTGCCGTCGCGGCCGTCCGGTGTTTTAGTGTCAGGGCACGTCAATGCATGCTACGATTGTTGCGCTTTATCAATCAAGGGAAATGCTTGTTACAATGGATAAGCGGGAGATGGGTTTCGACGCGCTTCTGGCACGCATACTATCCGAACTCCCCGAACTGAGCTCAGAACTGCGCAAGGCGGCGCGATTCCTGGTCGATCATCCCGATGAGGTGGCGCTGGTTTCCATGCGGGTGCTGGCCTCGCGATCAGAGGTGACACCGACGACCTTCGTGCGGCTGGCGCGGCGGCTAGGCTTTGGCGACTGGGCGGCGCTGCGCAAGCCGTTCGAGGACCGGTTGCGCTTCGGCAAGGCGCCTTTCGCGGCGAGGGCCGATGCGCTTGTCAAGCGCGGGTCGGAGGCGATCTTCGCGGAATCGCTGAGGACGACGGTGGCCAATCTGGCGGCGGCCGAATCGTTCAACGGCAGCGAAGAAATCGCAAGGGCTTGCGTGATACTGGAGAATGCGCAGCACATACGCGTCGCCGGGTTCCGAAGCTGCCGTGCGCCTGCCCACGCGCTCGTCTATCTCTGCCGGATGTTTCGGCGCGAGATCACGCTGCTCGGCGGCGACGGCGGTGCGATCGAGGCGGAACTCGCAGCGCTCGGAAAGAGGGACGCGGTCGTCGCGATCGGCTTTTTGCCTTATTCGCGTGAACTCGGGCCGGTGGTGGAGGCTGCACAACGACACAGCGTCCCGATTGTCGCGATCGCCGACAGCATGGCTGCTCCGATCGCGCGGCATGCCGACGTTACCTTGCGTTTCTCTACCGACAGCCCCTCCTTCTTCCCGTCGGTGACCGCAGCTATGGCTATCGTGGAAGCGCTGGCTGCAACGATGCTGGCGCGCAGCGGGACGGCCGCCGCGGCTCGTGTCAGAGAGACGGAACTGGAGTTACAGGCGTTCGGGGCCTATCTGCCGGAATGAGGAGCGCTGGCGCTAGGCCAACGCAGCGTCTATCGCGTCGCCGAGCCGTTCGACAACCGCGTCGATTGCTGCGGCGTCTATGATGAAGGGCGGCGCAAGCAGCACATGATCGCCGCGCAGGCCGTCGATCGTGCCTCCCGCGGGATAGACGAGCAGGCCGCGCGCCATCGCCTCGCGCTTGACGCGAGCATTTAATTTGCGGTTCGGATCGAACGGCTCCTTCGACGAACGGTCTTCGACCAGCTCAAGCCCCATGAAGAGGCCACGGCCGCGGATGTCGCCAACGTGGGCGTGGTTGGAAAAGCGCTCGCCGAGGCGCCGGGCGAGATCGGCGCCCATCGCCTTGACGTTGTCGAGCAACCTGTCCCGCTCGATGACTTCCTGGACGGCAAGTGCTGCCGCGCACGCCATCGGGTGGCACATATAGGTGTGGCCGTGCTGGAAGAAGCCGGAGCCTTCGGCGAAAGCCTCGAAGATGCGGCGCGAAAGCAGCACCGCGCCAATGGGCTGGTAGCCTCCGCCGAGGCCTTTGGCGATTGTCATCAGGTCGGGCGCGACGCTGTCCTGCTCACAGGCGTGCAGCGTGCCGGTGCGGCCCATGCCGCACATCACCTCGTCGAGGATGAGGAGCACTCCGGCGCGGTCACAGATTTCGCGGATGCGTCTGAAATAGCCGGGAACGGCGGGCACCGCCCCTGCTGTCGCGCCAACGACAGGTTCTGCCACGAAGGCCATGACAGTGTCCGGACCGAGTTCGAGAATTTTGTCCTCTAGCGCCTGGGCAGCACGTAGGCCGTAGGCCTCCTCGCTCTCACCGGCTTTCTGGTAGCGGTAGGCATAGCATGGGTCGATATGATGCGTGTCGATCAGCAACGGGCGGAATTGGGCGCGGCGCCACTCATTGCCCCCGGCAGCGAGGGCGCCAAGCGTGTTGCCGTGATAGCTCTGACGGCGGGCGATGACGTTTCGCCGCTCGGGCCTGCCAGTCTCGACGAAAAACTGCCGTGCCATCTTGAGCGACGCCTCCACCGCCTCGGAGCCGCCAGACACGAAATAAACGTGGCTTATGCCTTGCGGCGCGCCGGCGACGAGTTTGTCGGCCAATGCCTCGGCCGGCTCATTGGTGAAGAAGCTGGTATGGGCATAAGCGAGCTTGTCGGCCTGTGCGTGAAGCGCAGCCGTCACGTCGGGATGGCCGTGGCCGAGGCAGGAAACCGCCGCGCCGCCCGACGCGTCGATATAGGCGCGGCCATCGCGGTCCAAGAGTTCGATACCCTTGCCGCCAGCCGCGACGGGCAGGGTCGCATGGATCTGGCGATGCAGGATGTGTGTCATGCTTTCCTCGATTGACGGTGGCGCGATTTGGAGCGAACTATCATGCAACATATGTTACAGAGCGTGCAATGGTGAAACAATTGGACTGCGTCTATGACTGTCGATAGGGACATGACCGGCCCCGGACTCGTAGCGCCCACTGCGATCGCCGTTGCGCCGAATGGTGGACGGCGTGGCAAGGGAGACCACCCTGCCCTGCCGATCGGCCCCCGGGAATTGGCTCGGACCGCCGCCGCCTGCCTCGAGGCGGGCGCCGCCATGATCCATGCCCATGTCCGCGATCGCGACGGCGGCCATTTGCTCGACGCGCACGCCTATCGCGAGACGACGAAAGCGATACGTGATGCGGTGGGCGAGCGGTTGATCATCCAGATCACCAGCGAAGCGGTCGGCCAATACCAACCGGCCGAGCAGATGGCGGTGGTGCGCGCTACCCGCCCCGAGGCGGTTTCGCTGGCGCTGCGCGAGCTGGTGCCAGACGCCGCCCATGAGACCGCTTTCGCCGAGTTCCTGTGGTGGTTGAAGGGCGAGCGGATCGCCCCTCAGATGATCCTCTACGCGCCGGAAGAGGCGTCGGCCCTAGACGCCATGCAACAACGGGGGCTGGTGCCTTTCGACGACATTCCGGTGCTCTATGTGCTCGGCCGCTACACGCCAGGACAGGTTTCGCGGCCGACTGACCTGCTTCCCTTCCTTGCGCATGATCGTCCGCGCTTTGCGCACTGGATGGTCTGCGCCTTCGGTCGGGAAGAAACCGCCTGCGTTGCGGCCGGTGCGCTGCTGGGCGGCCATGTCCGCGTCGGCTTCGAGAACAATTTTACTCTCGCCGACGGCACAACCGCCAGGGACAATGCCGCGCTCGTAACCGCAACCAAATGCGCTCTGACCGCTTGCGGCGTCCGGGCCGCCCAAGCCGACGACCTGCGCGCCGCCTGGTCGATCCAACGCTAGCTTTGCTCAGGTTTACGGTCGTGCGCGCTCCGCAGACAGATTTTGAGGCGGTTTGAAGAACCGCGTTCTCGGAGCGGCCCGGCTGCGGCCTCGACGGTTCGTCACACTTGTCAAAAATCTCTCTGCTACGCTGCAACCGAACTGTCTGGCCGACGTTAAGGTTGTGGTGGCTGGGGAGACCTTCATGCAGACGTACCTCGTCGAACAAATGGAGGGCGATGACGTGATTTCGGTGCGTATCGTCAACGCGCCGAGCCCTTTTAAAGCCGCCGCCATGTCGACAAATCGACATGTTACCCTGCGAACGTGGGAAAAGGATTGGATCCGAGTAACCGACGAGAATCGGGGCCATATCTTTGCATACTGCTTTGTCTCCGACGGAGACTCCGACACCAGCGGGCATGGCCCGAGAAAAACACTGAATAAATCAAGAAAAGCCCAAAAAGCTGACCAGAGAGCCGGGTAAGCGCAAACCACTGGTCTTTGCACCTCGCTGTAGCGCGCAGATTTACCGATATCGCCAGAACCGTGAACACCACGGAGCCAATACCGGTTGCGCTGGTCGGTACGCCAGGCGCGGTCCTTCCCTCGGCGCGACGCCTTCGCAGCAAGGAATGACAGCCAAAGGGCGCAAACGCGGCCATTTGGCGAAGATCGCGGCTTCATCAGAATGATCGATGAAAAGATTTCGGCCGGGGGCGATAAGTGACCTTAATCTTAGCGTGGGCAGCTCATGTCTCCGGCATATTTGGGATCAGAAAAGGCGCGTCTGGATCTACGGGCGGATTGTCAGCCAGCGGACACCCGTAAATGGTCAAACGTCCCGGAATACGCACTTGATCAGGGCGGTCCTGTACTGCACCCTTATCAACGGATGGGCGCCGATTTTGCGAATGTTGCCGTCTTCGACCACCTGAGAAGCATCACCAGCCAATATCCCGACAAGCTCGCGATCAGCGACGGCACCACCCGTTTGACGTATTCCCAGCTTTTCCAGGCCGTCGAGATGCTGTCCCACCGAATTGCGGCCGTCGTTCCCAACGGGCAGGCGATCGGGATCCTTCAGGCCAACTCGGCCTGGTATCCTGTGGCCATGCTGGCGAGCATGGCGATTGGGC